>CAZALZ010000001.1:0-16904 GCA_964486475.1 uncultured Gammaproteobacteria bacterium
TCCAATTCGTTTTCCGGGTTAACTAGTATTTTATTGATTTCCTGCAAAGTCATCATTTTGCCCTCGGCAATTTCTTTGTCGACGGGAGTAATTTCGCTCCAGTGATAATCAACAAAATTCAGAATACCGAGATGAACACTGTCAACATTTTTTTCTTCGCTGTACAGAAATCCCACCGGATTATACAGGTCTCTGGGAAAATTTATCCCGACTTCTTCCTGTAGTTCTCTTTTTATGGAAAGAAATATCGGATCAACTGTGCCGTCTTCTTCCTGACTAATGTGACCGCCAAGACCGATTGACCATTTGTTTCTCAGTCGTTTTTCGTCATGTTTTTGAGTTCGGCGGTAAAAGAAAATTTTGTTTTCTTCTCTTCCTTTTACGCCGCCAATTCGTAGACTGACAAGAGCCGTGTAAACAATGATCTGTCGCAAATTAAAATTATTTTCGGCCAGATCACGGTCATACCAGAAAGCTTTCTCTGTGATAGTGTCTAAGACACCATCGTCGCCGGTATTTAACAGCAGTCCTTCGTTTGTAAACTCAAACTTGGATTTGTCAAAATCAGCATTTTTAACCACTAAAATATTACTCACAAAAACCTCCTTGAAAAAGTTAATTGTTCAATGTTCAGAAAATAACCTTACAATAAAATCAATTAATCGTCAATATAGCCCTTATTTTTAATCTGTTCTATAATTATATATTGATAATTAATTTTGTGTGTCATTCCCGCGCAGGCGGGAATCCAGTGTGATTGTATAAATTATAGATTCCCGTTTTCACGGGAATGACGCAAGAAAAAATACTATGTCCGAAGAAAAAAAGACTAATAACGAGGAGAATATAAAAGACGCGGATAAAAAGGCCAAGCTGGACGCGGCTTTGGCGGCTATGTCGCAAATCAAGGAAAAATACGGCGACGGCGCCATAATGAAATTCGGCGAAGCCAAAAAATCCGACGTGGACGCGGTGCCGACCGGTTGTGTTTCTCTGGATTTGGCGCTTGGCGTCGGCGGCGTGCCGCGCGGCCGCATTATTGAAGTTTTCGGTCCGGAGGCTTCAGGTAAAACCACTTTGGCTCAGCATATCATCGCCGAAGTGCAGAAAATGGGCGGAATAGCCGCTTTTATTGATGCCGAACACGCGCTTGATCCGGATTATGCTAAAAAGATCGGTGTGGACGTCAATAATCTTTTAATTTCTCAGCCGGATACCGGCGAGCAGGCTTTGGAAATTCTGGAAACTTTGGTTCGCTCCAATGCGGTTGATGTTGTAGTTTTGGATTCGGTCGCCGCGCTTGTGCCGCAAAAAGAAATTGAAGGCGAAATGGGAGAATCACATATGGGTTTACAAGCGCGTTTGATGTCGCAGGCCTTGCGCAAATTGACCGGTGTAATTTCCAAAACCAAAACTGTTTGTATTTTTATCAATCAAATTCGCAATAAAATCGGCGTCTTCTTCGGCAACCCGGAAACAACCACCGGCGGCATGGCTTTAAAATTTTATTCTTCCGTCCGAGTAGAAGTCCGGCGAGCCGCCCAGATCAAGCAAGGAGAAAGAATAATCGGCAATCGCGTCAAGGTTAAAATCGTTAAAAATAAAGTCGCTGCGCCTTTCCGCACTTGTGAATTTGATATTATGTACAACGAAGGAATTTCCATTGCCGGCGATGCGATAGATTTGGGCGTTGAGCTTGGCGTAGTCAAAAAATCCGGCAACTCCTATTCTTTCGGAGAAATCAAGCTTGGGGTCGGCCGCGAGAACGCTAAAGCTTTTCTTAAACAAAATCCCAAAATAATCAAAGAAATAAAAAAAATGATTACCGCCGAAGCTCATAATAAAGAAATGGAAGAAGCCGCTTAATTGTTAAAATTTAATGACAAAAAAACGCCCTTTTTCGAGGCGTTTTTTTTGTAATATTTTTAAGAATTTACTCTTTCAACATATTCTCCGGTTTCAGTGTTGATTTTAATAATATCACCTTCATTAATGAAAATCGGAGCATTAACTTTGGCGCCAGTCTCAATCTCAATCGGTTTAGAGATGTTTCCGGCGGTATTCCCGCGAACAGCCGGCGGAGCTTGGACAACCTTAAAATCCATTTTTATCGGCAATTCCAGATTAATAGGCTTTTCATCAAAATACATCATTTTAACATCAGTACCGTCTTTCAAATAAATTTCTTTACCGCCGAGATTTTCTATGGGCAGCTCAAATTGCTCAAATGTTTCATTATCCATAAAATAAGCATTAACCTCGTCTCTGTACAGAAAATTAACTTTCTTAGAAGAAACATTAGCTTCTTCGATTTTTTCCGCACCATGAAAACTGTCATCTAAAATATTTCCGGTTATTAAGTTTTTGGCCTTAACCTTTAAAACCGCGCCGCGCATGGCGACTTTCAAATGCTCGGTTTTTATAACCAAGTACGGCTGGCTGTTTATCAAAATAACTTTACCTATTTTTATATCACTTAATGTTAACATGGGAACAAAATTCAACTCCGAATTTTACCTGGCTTCCGGCAAGTTTGAAATTGAAATTTTAAAATTAATCTATTGATGAACTGAAGATAACAAAGCCATAATACGGGAGCGCTTCACGGCGTTGGTCAGTTTTTTTTGGTGCCAAGAACACAGACCGGTTCTTTTTTTCGGCAAAATTTTCATATGAAAATTAATAAAAGTTTTCAAGAGACGAGTGTCTTTGTAATCTATTTCTTCAACGCCGTTGGCGCAGAAAAAACACTTTTTTTCTTTTTTATTGCTGATAGGCATAATTTAAAATTAGTTTTTAATTTTTAAAGCATTAAAACTTTTTTTGAAAAAAGCTTTAAATGTTTAAAATGGAATATTTTCAACTTTTATTTCTTCCTCCTCGACTCCGCCATTGTTGGCCGGAGAATAGGTCGGGGCGTCGATGTTTATGGTCGGTTCGGACGTAGTAAAAGGCTGTTCGTCCGCCGCCGGTCTTGGGGTGCTGAAATTTCCGCGCGGCGCATTGCCGGAATATCCGTCAGACGAAGACAACATTATCATATTTTCCATTATAATTTCGGTGCGATAATGCTTGACTCCGGATTGATCTGTCCAGTCGCGATTCTGAATACGGCCTTCAACATAGACTTTGCGGCCTTTCTTCAAATACTGTCCGCAAATTTCCGCTAAACGGCGCCAAGCTACAATATTATGAAAATCGGCTTTTTGAACTTTTTGTCCGGACTGATCTGTATAAACATAATTAGTGGCGATACTGAAGGAAGCGACCGGCGTTCCGCTCGGAGTGTTTCTCACCTCCGGATCGCGGGTTAAATTACCGATCAAGGTAGCGCGATTGAGATCCATATTTTTTTGCACCCGTACAATGTTCCGATAATCAGGAACAAGAACGAGTTGTAAGGTTATGAATTAGTTAGGAAATTTATAAAAGATCGTTGGTTTCCAAAATATCATCTAACTTCTTGTCCAAATCTTTAAGATCGGTTTTTTTCTTGGAAAACCTTTTTTCTTCAACTTGTTTATCTTCCGCGGCGGAATCGGACTTTTTTTCTTCGACAACCCCCTTGGATTCCTCTTTGTTTAATGGTTGATTTTTTCTTTCTTTAACATCTTCAGGCAAAGATTTTTGATTCTTTCTGATACGATACAAATTTTCAGATCTTTGCTTGTCGGCTTCGATATCTTCTAACGAGCGTTTTTTTATCCTGATAACCTGATGGCGCAAAACATCATTTGATAAACGGAGAAAATTATCTAATTTCCCCAACTCCGAGCCGGAAATATCAAACTCAACCAATTTATAATATCCATAACTGAATCCGCGGATAATATAAGCGAGCTTTTTATCTCCCCAATCTTCGCTGTAAGTTATCTCCCCTCCGAAACTGGAAATTTCTTTTTTAATTTTTTCATCAATGGCCGCCGCTTCTTCTGTTGTGAATTTGTTGGGAATAATATAAAGCAGCTCATAATGATTCTTCTCTGATGATTTTGTTTTAGACATAAATCTTGCTAATCCGCGAATACGCTCTACAAAGCGAACAACGCAAATTATTTAAAAACCTCTTGTTTAACAATCTTTTCCATAAAGACAATTAAACAAGAGGTTTCTTGCATAATGCCCTTGATCAAAAACTATTTTTTTGACCGCCTGACTTTTTATAAAAAATCAAGCACGGAAAAGGCTTATAATTATTAATATGAAAATAGTTTAACATATTCTTTTTAAGAAAGCAAGAGGGGACGTAAAATTATTATTTTTTATTTAATATTAAATAAATTTATAATAAATTAAATAATTACTTTTATAAAATCTTAAAATACCCTTGACAATATTGTTTTCACGTGCTATCATAATATGATTTGATATTGCTCACTTCGCTCAACCGCACTATTGCGGCAAACGCGACTTTTCAGAGAATATCAAAAAATTAAGGTCAATTGAAACGGGTTAGGCACGACAAGCATGGGAATTTTCTCTTAGGATTTTTGGGCTTGGTTTTATCTCTGAAACCTTTTTACAAAAAAGGTTTCAGTACTTCCAAAAATTAAGGAGTCGTTTATAAATTTTTGAGCGAGCAAAGCTCTACCGCCCAAAAATTTATAAACGACGAAATTTATTTTGGATTAAGCGATTATATAATCACAGGTAGAACCAGGCTCGAAGAACCCTAAAGAAAATTTTCTTGCCTTCCCGTTTTAGTTGATCTTTTTTTATTAAAATATAAAAATTCCGCTTTAACAGGCGGATTTTTTATATTATAAAAAACACGATTATTTGCATTAACATTCTGCGAGTTAAATTTATTCTAACATTTCCAAGGTGCTAGTGGAAATTTTTTCCACCCCGACTAAACAAACCTCCTGCCATGGAACATAATGCGAGCTGAATCTTTCTTCTTTAACCTCGCCAGAGGCATAAGTTACTTTATAGTCAAAATAAGCATCAGCACCGTTATGAGCGCGTTCGGTGCATTTTTTTTGTCCAGGATTTAAATCGGTTGTTTCTATTATTTTTGTCGCACCTGGTTTTACTATGTTGTAAATTACCGGATCGGTTTTTTCCACAATACGGCCGTCTTCGGTTCCCCAAAAATCAAAATAAACATCATTGCCGTCGATTCGGCTTTGAACAAGAATATAATCATCGGTATCATTTACAAAACGCAAATCCGGCCATGGCCCGTAAATCGTAGCGTCGGTTCCGGCCGGCTCATAATAAGAAACTCGATAAGAATGCGCCTTTCTGGCTGTAACAGGCAGGCCGCTTTCCAAAGCGGCGCGAAAAAGCGTAGTACCCACCTGGCAAAGCCCGCCGCCATATTCTGGTATTGTCTCATTGCCTTTTATAACCATTTCCGCCACATAACCGGTTTCGGCAGTTACTTCGCCCAAAGTTTTATTAGTGGAAAATTCTTCGCCGGGCGCAACTAAAGTTCCGTTGATGGCAGCGGCGCCGGTTTCAATATTATGGATGCGATTCTTAGACGAGCCGGAAAAATTAGAATGCCCGGTGCCGATTATTTCCTTAATGCCAAGATTGTTTACGCCGTCCACTTTTATTTCGCTTTTTACCGGACTAATGATAATTTCAACCAGCGTAGAACTGGAGGCTAAAAAATCAGAGCGCAACCGGGCGATAGTTTTGTCATAATCAACGGCTTGGCCGTCGCGGCTGGAAGCAAACTCCACGACTCGGCCGTCTTTAATTTCAAAACGGGCGTTAATCGGGCTAATATCCACATCGGCGGATACTTTCTCTTTCAAATATTCTGTGATTTTTTCATTATTCAAATCAATCACTACT
Source organism: uncultured Gammaproteobacteria bacterium (assembly GCA_964486475.1). Lineage (GTDB taxonomy): Bacteria > Patescibacteriota > Patescibacteriia > Patescibacteriales > WJLG01 > JBAZHE01. The sequence continues at coordinate 5,809 of CAZALZ010000001.1, forward strand.
TTATCGCCGATACCGCGCGCCAGCGTCAGCCAGTCGGCAATGTCTGTTTTGGCGACAGGCCATTTTTTTTCACCGTAAAAAAAGGTTAATTCAGCTTTATCCAAAAATTGCCCAGCCTCCACTTCAATATTTTGGCATTCGTTCTTTTTTATTTTCGGCCGACCAGAAACAACAGACATCGCGACCGGATTATTCTCCAAAGCCGACAAATTTTTTTCAAAATCAGCTAAAGCCCGATCATAATCAAAACCCCAGCCGGACTTTTCTTCGGAAATTTTAAAAATTATTTCTTCCTTCCAATAATTCGGCGTGGAAGTCGCATAAAGCGCCGCATCGGCGGCCGGCTGCTCAAAACTTGAAAAATATTTTTTTAAAGATCCTTTAATTTCATCTTCATCGGCCGTAAAGGAAAAAAATATCTTTTTTGAGTCTGACCGGGAAAACAATTTATTTTTAAAATTACGCCAAAAACCGCCGTCTCGTCCAAAGTCGTAAGCATCTTCCACTGTTTTATCAATTTTAAAAGCAATAATCTCGCGAGCCAAATCCCCGGAAAAAGAAGAAATAATCGGAAAAATAAAAGTTTCTTTATCTTCAAAATAAAACTTGCTGCCGTTGCGATTAAAATCATTAATTTTTTCTTCAATTATTTGCCTAGCTTGCTGGCGAGTTTTTCCGCCGACAGCAATTTCTCCGATACAAACCCCCGGATAAATTTTTCCGCTATGGATTTTTTCAAAAACCAGAAAGGACGCAATGGCAATATCAATAATTATAAAAAAAATTGTCGCCATAATAACAGCCCAAAAAATTTTTCCTCTGGGTTTTTCTCCCTGCCCCTCAAAAAACATATTTTTTAAAAAAAACAAAAAACTTTCCAAAGGCTAATTCCGGAAAGGCTCTTTTGCCTTTTTTTCAATATTTAAAAGCTCATTTAATATATTCTTGGCTAAAAACTCCCGATCGCCGCCATTTTTATTTACTAAAACTCTTATTTCTTCTCCGGCTGACGATGATTCCGGCAAAAAATCTCGCGGCCAAATTATCAAGCGACCTTTAGCGTCGCGCAAAAAAACACGATCATCTTCAATTTTTTCTATCTGTAAAAAAATTTCCATATTATTTCTCCTTGCCGGAAACAAACAATTTAATTTTTTACTTTAACTCCGACTTTATTATCCTTTTTAACCTTCTTTAAAGTTATAGTCAAGACTCCGTTTTCCATTTCCGCATCTATCTTATTTTCATCAACTTCAGCCGGCAAAATGACTGAACGGGAAAAAGACCCCCAGTAGCATTCGCGATATAAATAATTTTTATCTTCTTCTTCATTTTCGTCGCTGCGAGAGCCGCGGATCGTAAGCATATCATGCTCAAGCGTGATATCTAAGTTTTCCGGATCAACGCCGGCGACCGTAGAGCGCACAACAATATTTTTGTCGGTTTCATAAACATCCAAAGACAACTGACCTTCTTCATAATCCGCTCCGGATAACCAATTGTTTTCTTCTTGCGCCTCCGGCAGATTGCCGGCCGCCGGTTTTTTCTTAAACAAAGACATAAATTTTTAAAAGATTAATTTTTATTCTTTTTATATTATATATTTTTTACTCTGTTTAAGCAATAAATTTTAGAATATGAATTTTATCGGCGGCGATTAGAACAAAAAACGGAAAGCGCTTCCCGGCCTTCCGATAGCAGTTCAAAATTTTTACAAAAAACTTAAGAAAAAAGTTTATTTTTTGAAAGTTCTAAAATTTTTTGAAAATCATCTTCAGAACAAACCTTATTCCTGCGAAAATGTCCGCACTTAACGCATTTTTGCGTTATTATATAATGTCCGTTTTTTAATTCCACATCAACGGGCTCCATTAACCCGCCGCAATCGGCTTCGCGGTCGCCAGGATTTATATCAACATGTTTGCTCCATAAACAATGCGGGCAATGATTGGTATAACCGTTGCCTTTAATTTTTCGACCGCAATGCTCGCAAATAAAATCTTCTATTGTCCGCTTAAATTTGGTTGACATAAGGCTAAAATAACTTTTTTAAATAAAAAAGTCAAACAAAAATTTCTATAAAAAACAAAAAAGGAGATTCCGATGAATAAACGAAAAAAAATCGCCTTAATCAGCGATTTTGGTAGTGGGCAATAGAGGATTCGAACCTCTGACCTTTACAATGTCAATGTAACGCTCTAACCAACTGAGCTAATTGCCCATTTCAAATTTTTAATTGTGGGCGCAGATGGACTTGAACCATCGACCCCAGCTTTATAAGAGCTGTGCTCTAACCAACTGAGCTATGCGCCCTTTAAAGCTTTTATAAGCCCGCAATAATATTGGTCGACAATATTTAATCTAACATTTAAAAATATTTTTTTCAAGTCGAATAAAAAAATTGACAAATTTTGTTTAATATTTAATAATTCAAGTAATAATAAATAGCTTTAAAACAAATGAGATATTTTTCTATATTGGGAAACAATCCGGCTTTATCCGCCGCCGAAATTGCGGCCGCGGTTAAAATTGAGAGTAGAATAAAAATCGCCTCCGGCAATGTTCTGCTCTGGGACAGCCCGGCAACGGACGCAAAAAAACTCATCAGGCGTTTAGGTGGAACTATTAAAATTGGGACGATTCTTGCTGAAACAAATCGCCATGATAATAAAAAAATCAAGGAAGAAATTCTTAAACTGGTTGAAAAAAATTTAGCAGGGAAACACGCCGAAGGTAAATATTGCTTCGGCTTTTCTTATTACGGACAAAGCAATTTCCCCGTCTTCCCTTTAGGCTTGGAAATAAAAAAAATTCTTAAAGAAAAAAAGATTAGTTGTCGCTTGGTTACGAGCCGCGAAAAAACTTTATCCAGCGTCGTTGTCGAGCAAAACAAGCTGCTTGGCCGCGGGATGGAAATTATTTTAGCGGAAGACAAGGAAGTTTTATATATTGGGGAAACTGCTGCCGTTCAGCCGTTTAAAGAATTATCGCACCGCGATTTCGGCCGGCCGAATCGAGACGACCGCTCTGGAATGCTACCGCCGAAATTGGCGCAAATCATGCTGAATCTTTCCGGGAAAATTCCCAATCATTGCCTTTGCGCCTTGGGCGACGCGCCAGAACAATGTCCGACTATTCTTGATCCGTTTTGCGGTTCAGGAACAATTCTGACTGAAGCGTTTCTTATGGGGGTAAAAAATTTGATTGGTTCTGATGTTTCCGAAAAAGCGATTAATGACACAAAAAACAATTTTGCCTGGATAAAAGAAAAATTTCCCAACCTTCAATCTCCAGCTCCCAGCTTAAAATTATTTAAAATTTATTCAGCGGAAATATCAAAAAACATTTCGCAAAACTCCGTTGATGCCGTTGTTACTGAACCATACCTCGGTCCGCAAAGAGGAAAAATCGATTTTGATAAAACCAAGGCGGAACTGGAAAAAATTTATTCTCAAACTCTTGCCGAATTTTTCAAAATTCTTAAAACCGGTGGAACTGTTGTGATGATCTGGCCGGTTTTTACCGGCCGCGGAGCGCACGCTTGGGATTTTTTAAACCCCGATATTTCCGATTTTAAAATACAAAATCCCCTGCCGTCGGAACTGCGCGGATCCCTGCGTTCCACTGAGCGCGGAACATTGATTTACGGCCGGCCGGGACAAAAAGTTTTTCGAGAAATTGTAGTTTTAAAAAAAGCTCCGCAATGAATGCGAAGCTAAAAAAGACTGTTTAAAAAGTCGGCTTTGGGATGAGTCCGGCTTGAATATCAAGCTGAACCCATTCTCCTCTCTTAACATGCTTAGTCCCAGAGAGCCCGAGAACTTCCCTATTAATCATTCCGATTCTATCTCCATCCTTATAGGGAAATTTTTCTATATTATACACAATAATTTTTTTGTTTGTTCAAATTAAAGTTTTATAAAAAATAACAAAAAAATTAAATAATGTAAAGTACACCGAAAATATTTATTATTTAAAAATCATACTGCCCGATTTTTTTGTTTATTAAAGAAATAATCTCTTCTCTGATCTCTTCTAATTTTTTCTGCGTTTCAATTTCCACCAAACGCTCGTCGCCGTGCGGATTGTGCTCCTTAAGCAGGTCAAGTAAATTAATATTTCTCGGGGAATGGATAATGGAATTAATAACGGTTTTGCCGTCCTTATCCGCCGTTTCATAAAAAATTATAATAATTTTTATTTCCGGCAAATTTCCTGCTAAATCATCGGCGATATCGGCTAAATCATTTTTATCGGCGCCGGCTTTTAAAAAATCATTTTTAGTTACGGCCGACCAGGCGATTTGTTTGCCGGTGGCAAGATTCAGGCGCGACAAGATAATCCCTAAAAGCTTTAAGGAGCCCAAACGGCGAGAACGATAAAGGCGGTTGACGATTTCTTCGTGCCGGGCTTGGCGGGAAAGCAAACTGGATGTGGTTGATAGAGCGTCCGGGGTTAAATTGGCGTTTTTAAAATTTTTAGTTTTAGAAATTATTCCAGTCAGCAGACAAGTAGCAATATCGGCATCCATAATGTCTTTTTCGTAAGACCCGAAAAGGGAAAATAATATTTCCGAAGTTGAAACTGAATTTATTTTAACTAAATTGATTTGTCCATATTCCTCGTTGCCGCCGCGATGATCAATATTGATAATCGGGGTTTCATAAAAAAATCGGGGATTATCGACAAAAATAGATCCAAAAGATTCTAAATCAGGCGAATCAACGGCAATAATCAAGTCGTATTTTTTGCCTTCTGATTCTATTTTAACATCATCCGGGGAAAAGCTTCCGTTTTTTGGAGAAATGATAAACTTAACAAAACTGCCCTCAGTGCGATATTTAACGCCCCTAATTGAAGCATGCGTAGTGTCTAAAGAAATAACGAATTTGTTTAAATCCCTGATAGTTCTTTGTATTTCATTAAAGCAAGGTAAAAAAGAATAAGCTTTACTTTTAGCTTCCAAATAGGGGTTGTTGATTTTTCCGGCGGCAATTTCGGTTTTTTTCCCGATTTTTTTTAAAAATAAATAAAGGGCTAAGCCGCTCGCCGCCGCGTCGCCGTTCCAATTAGCCGGGAAAACCACCAAAATATTTCCAGCTTTTTTTATTTGTTCAAAAATTTGATCTTCTCTTGTCAACATAATATGCCCCTTTTGAGGGGTTGTAAGCGTTTTGTTTTTAACAACTTATTCTATCTGTCGCTTTCTTATCTGTCAATCTTCATAATATTATAACAAAAAAATACTATTTTAAAAGTATATATTGAATTCTTTTTTTCAAAACCATCTTTATTCTTGTCAAAAACCTTTTGTTTTGGTAAGGTTATATTATAAAATAAGGGGAAATTGGCATATATATGAATAAAGAAATGGAAAAACAATATAACCCGGCCGACTATGAAGACGCTATCAACAAAGAATGGGAGATGTCCGGATTCTTCAATCCTGATAACCTGGATTTGCCGAAGAATGCTCCGACTTATACCATAGTCCTTCCTCCGCCGAATGTAACCGATAAATTGCATGTCGGACACGGTTGTATCGTAGCCATTGAAGACTTATTGATCCGCTACAAAAGGATGAACGGCTATCGCACTCTCTGGATTCCTGGCACCGACCATGCCGCCATCGCCACGCAAAACGTCGTGGAAAAGAGACTTTTCAAGGAGACCGGCCAGACTCGCCACGACCTGGGACGCGAGAAATTTTTAAAGAAAGTCTGGGAGACCGCCATAGCCAACCAAAACACTATTTTGAATCAGATCAAAAAGATGGGCGCCTCGCTCGATTGGTCTCGTTTAGCTTTTACTTTGGACGAACAGCGCGAAAAGGCTGTCAAAAAAATGTTCGTTGATATGTATAACGACAGCGTCATCTATCGCGGAGAGCGCGTGGTCAATTGGTGCCCGCGCTGTAAATCCACCTTGGCCGACGACGAGATCGAATACAAAGAACAGACCGCCAAACTATACACTTTCAAATACTCGGAAGACTTTCCGTTCGCCATTTCCACGACTCGCCCGGAAACGAAGTTGGGCGACACTGCCGTGGCCGTCAACCCGAAAGACGAACGCTATAAAAAATATATCGGCCAAACCTTCGACGTCGATTTTGTCGGCGTGCCTTTAAAAATCAAAGTGATCGGCGACATCGGCGTAGAGATGGAATTCGGCACCGGCGCCTTGGGCGTCACTCCGGCACACTCCATGGTCGATTATCAGATGTCCATCAAGAACGACTTGGAGATGATTAAGGTTATAAATGAAGATGGAAAAATTTATGCCTTGCCGCAATTTGGTGAATACGCTGGCTTAACGGCCGTCGAGGCGCGCGAAAAAGTCGCCGAAAAATTGCGCGAAAAAGGCTTAATGATCAGTGAAGAGGAAATCCAAAACAATCTGTCCGTCTGCTATCGTTGCGATACCGGCATCGAACCGATACCATCTAAACAATGGTTCGTCGATGTCGATAAAAAACTAGAAAGACTCGGCGGAAAATCCTTGAAAGAAATTTCCATCGAAGCGGCCAAGTCCGGCGAGATCAAATTCACGCCAGTTAGATTTTACGATATTTATATTAATTGGATGGAGAATTTGCACGACTGGTGTATCTCCCGCCAAATTTGGTTCGGCCACAGAATCCCGGCTTACTACAAAGACGACAAGATCGTTGTTGGTGAAAAACCGGAGGGAGAAGGCTGGATTCAAGATGAGGACACCCTCGACACATGGTTCTCTTCCGGCATGTGGACCATCTCCACTTTGGGCTATCCGGACAATTTCAAGAATGGCGCGAAGTTCGGCGACTTGGCCAAATTCCATCCGACCGCCGTCTTGGAAACCGGCTTCGAGATTATCACTCTTTGGGTCTCACGCATGATTTTGATGTCCTATTACGCCTTGGGCGAAAAACCCTTCTCCAACGTCTATCTTCATGGCATGGTCTTGGACGATAAGGGCAAGAAGATGTCCAAGTCCAAGGGCAACGGCATCGACCCGCTCGACGTCATCGCCAAATACGGCAACGACGCTTTACGTTTGTCCTTACTTATCGGATCCACTCCAGGCAACAACTTTAAAATGTCCTGGGAGAAAATCGAATCGCAGAGGAATTTCGTGAACAAGCTTTGGAATGTTTCCAGATTTATTTTAAGCAATAAGGATTTAAAAAATCAAAGTGAGAAAATATCCATCGACGAATTAAGCAATGCCGAGGCTTGGATTTTGGATAGATGCAAAGACTTAATCATTAGCACGAACAAAGATATCGAAGCCTACTCTTTTTCAGCGGCCGGAGAAAAAATAATTGATTTTATCTGGAACGATTTTGCCGACTGGTATATCGAAGTTAGTAAATTCGAGGAGGGAAAAAACAAAAATGCCGTTTTATTCCATGTTTTAAGAACAGTTTTAAAACTACTTCATCCTTTCGCTCCTTTTATCACCGAGGTCATCTGGAAAAAATTCAACGACTCAATGTTGATGGTGGAAAAATATCCTGTCGCCGCAACTGTAAATTTCACATTAAACAATACTGCGCGTTTCGAAATTATCAAGAATATAATCACCACCATCCGCAACGCCAGATCGGAAAATAAAGTCGAGCCGGCCCGCAAAGTCGAAACAATTATTTATGGTGGTAAAGACACGGAATTAATCAGACAAAACGAAATTATCATTAAAAACCTCAAGACCGGTATTAGCGATTTGAAGATACAAGAAAAAGGCGAGAAAATTTCCGGCGCCATCTATGCCGCTGTCGGCGACGTCGAAATATATCTGATCGGCGCGGTCGATACGGAAAAAGAAAAGAATAGATTGGAAAAAGAAATCGCCAATTTGGAAAAGTTCGTTTCCGCTTTAAATACCAAATTATCAAATAAAGAATTCACTGATAAGGCTCCGGAAAAAGTCGTTGCGATTGAAAAAGAAAAATTAGCCAAAGCTGAAATGGAATTAGCCAAATTAAAAGAACAGCTAAAAAATTTGTAGCATGGTTTATGCAGCACGCAGTATGAATTTTTGTTCCATGCCACATACCACATACTACCAACTACCATAAAATGACTCTCAAATCCTATTTAACCTTAATGTCTATTATGACGACAATCTGTGTCGGAGTTTTCGCGTCCGTGCTTTTTGTCATCGATCCGTTCTCTACGAATTATGTCGGATTCGTTTTATTTTATGTTTCTTTATTTTTATCGCTATCCGGTGTTTTTTCCATTTTCGGTTTTGCCGCCCGCTTCATTGTTTTTCGCCAAGCTCTAGCCTTTCGCTTAGTCGCTGACGCCTTCCGCCAAGCCATTCTTTTGTCCCTAACTCTTTGCGCCGCCCTTTTTCTCCTGTCTAAAGATTTATTCAATTGGATCAACTTCATACTATTATTAGGCGCCGCCGCCATTCTGGAATACATTCTCCTGTCCAGCCATCCGCGCCGCCGCCATGCTCCGATTGAGAATGAAAATAACAATTAATCTACAAATCTTGTCATCCTAATCCCGAGTCCTCGGAAAAAGGATTTAATCCCCTCTAAAAAGAGGGGCGGTTCGGTACTCCAAACCGGGGTGTGCTATATAATCTTAATTATTTAAAACAGGATTGTGCGTCAAATTAGAAAATTCACCTCAATAGATTCCTCGCAATCCCAAATACTTGGGATTTCTCGGAATGACAAATGCTTTATATGAAAAATAAACTGGAAAATTTAAAGAATGAAATTTTTGAACAAATCAAAAAAATCACCAACAGCCGGCTTTTGGATGAATTCGAGCTGAAATATCTCTCCCGCAAAGGCGAAATCTCCAATATTTTGCGCGGCATAAAAGATTTGAGCGACAAAGAAAGAAAAGAAATCGGCGAATTAGCCAATAAAATAAAGGCGGATGTTTCCGCTGAGTTTGAAAAAATCAAGACAACTTTTGGCGAGAAAGAAACTGAAAACAACTTTTTAGATATAACCCTGCCGGGAGAAAAAATTCCAACCGGACACCTTCATCCGATTTCTCAAGTCCAGTATGAATTGGAAGATCTTTTCACTTCTATGGGGTTTATGATTCTCGACGGTCCGGAATTGGAAAGCGATTATTATAATTTCGAAGCCCTAAATATCCCAAAAACTCATCCGGCGCGCGATATGCAAGACACATTCTACATCGACAAAAAGAATGCCGACGGCGAATACGACTTGGTAATGCGCACCCACACTTCTCCGGTTCAGATTCGCGCTATGCAAAAATACGGCGCGCCCTTAAAAGCCATTATCCCTGGCCGCTGTTTTCGCTCCGAAGCCACCGACGCCCGCCACGAACACACCCTTTATCAAATGGAAGGAATTTTGATCGATAAGAATATTAATTTTTCCCACCTCAAAGGCGTTTTAGAATTAGTGGGTCAGAAATTATTCGGCCCCGAAACCAAATTGCGTATGCGCCCGAAATTCTATCCATTCGTTGAGCCGGGTTCCAATGGAGAATACACCTGTTCGCTCTGCGGAGGCAAAGGCTGCCGTGTCTGCAAATATTCCGGCTGGCTCGAAGTGATCGGCGCCGGTTTGATCCACCCCGAAGTCCTTCGCGCCGGCGGTCTTGATCCGGAAATCTATTCCGGCTTTGCTTTCGGTTTCGGCCTGTCCCGCCTCGCGCAACTTAAATACGGAATTGATGATGCGCGTTTGGCATTATCGGGTGACGTGAGATTTTTGGAACAATTCTAGAATAATGATAAATGATAGATGATAAGTGATAAATTTTTATAGCAAAGTATAGAAAATTTGTTAAAAATTAATAAAAATGATAACAAAAGATAAAATTTTACAAGAAATAAAACGCACAGCAAGAGAAAATAATAATAAACCTTTAGGCATAACTACATTTAAAAAAGAAACCGGAATTAAGCGATATGAATGGATGAGGTACTGGGTTAAGTTTAGTGATGTTTTGAAAGATGCTGGATTTTCTCCAAATCGGCCAGCCTTAGAGCAAATTTATATAGAAAAATTTAAAAAGGTGTTAATTCAAAAATTAATTTATCATCTATCATTTATCATTAAAAATATATGTATTTATCCCTAAACTGGCTCAAAGACTTCATTGTCTTGCCAAAAAATATCAAGCCAGAAGAAGTCGGTGAAAAGCTGACCAATCACACCGTTGAAGTTGAAAAAATCGAGAAACAATCCGATCGCTTTAAGAATGTTGTGGTCGGCAAAGTTTTGGAAGTTAAAAAACATCCCAATTCCGACCATCTTAATTTGACCAAGGTCGATGTCGGAGGTAAAGAGCCCCTAGACATCGTCTGCGGCGCATCAAATGTCGCCAAGGGCCAATTGGTTCCGGTTGCCGTGGTCGGCGCCGAATTGCCTAATGGTATGAAAATCGAAGAGCGCGAAGTCCGCGGTGAAAAATCTTTCGGCATGATCTGCGCCGAAGACGAACTGGGCATAGGAGAAAATCATGAAGGCATAATGATTCTGACTAAAGCTAAAATCGGCCAAAATTTCGGAGAATATTTAAAACTTAATGACATAATTTTAGAAGTTGATAATAAGAGTTTGTCTAATCGTCCGGATCTTTGGGGTCATTTAGGCATGGCCAGAGAATTGGCAGCTATCTTGAATTGTAAAACTACCCCGCTTTTTAGAGAAGAATTATACGCCAACCTAAAAAACGATGATAGTCTAGAAAAACTTTCAATAAAAGTAGAAGGCGAAAAACTTTGCCCGCGCTATATGGCCATCAAAATAAGCGATGTAGAGATAAAAGATTCTCCCAAACAAATCCAAGAAAGATTGACCGCTGTTGGCATGCGTCCGATAAACAACATTGTTGACGCAACCAATTATGTAATGTTAGAACTCGGCCAGCCCTTGCACGCTTTTGACGCCGAGAAAATTAAAAAAATAATCGTCCGCCACGCTGAAAAAAATGAAACCATCAAAACCTTGGACGGAATAGATAGAAAATTAAGCGACGAAATGCTTTTGATTACCAATGACGGCAAACCGGCTGCCATCGCCGGCTTAATGGGCGCCGAAGATGGCGAGATTAGCGCCGACACAATCTCCATTATTTTGGAAGCGGCAAATTTCGACGCGG
>CAZALZ010000001.1:16914-46985 GCA_964486475.1 uncultured Gammaproteobacteria bacterium
AAAGTCTACCCAGGAGAATAATTTGCGCACCGAAGCGTCTATGCGCTTTGAAAAAGCTCTTGACCCGGCTCTCTGCCCAATCGCTTTGGCGCGCGTTTTAGAAATTATTAAGGAGACTTGTCCGCAAATTAAAATCACCAGCCAAATAACCGATATTGATAGTTCTTCTAAAACTCAGGCTGTTTTAGAAATAGATTCAAGTTGGCTCTGGCAGCGCCTCGGTTCTGATTTAAACAAAAAACAAGCCGTAAAAATTCTTACTGCGCTCGGTTTTAGCGTAGAAACCGGAAACAGCCATTCTCTAAAAGTCACCGTTCCAACTTGGCGCTCCACTAAGGATGTAAAAATAAAAGAAGATATTTTGGAAGAGATCGCTCGCATCTACGGCTACAACAATATAGAGTCGAAAAAACCCGTTCTAACCATGGAAGCGCCCGTCCCAAACCAAGAAAGATTGTTTGAAAGACAAGTAAAAAACATTCTCGCCCTTGGCGCGGCCGTAACTGAAACTTTGAATTATTCTTTCTTAAACGAAGAAAAAATGGTTAAATTAAAAATGTCTGCTGCCGGTCTGGTGAAGTTAGCCAATCCGATTTCCGGCCTACACACTCATTTGCGCGGCGAACTTTTCCCCAATATTTTGGATAACATAAGATTAAATCAAGCTAAATACGAAAATTTATCATTTTTGGAAATTGGCGAAGTCTTTTCTTCGGCAACTGGGACTATTAAAAAAAATAACGACTCCGAAGAATATTTGCCGCATCAAGAAAAACATTTAGCCTTGGTGGCGGCGGGTAATTCCGGCCGCGGCGCTTATAACAAAATAAAGGGGCAGTTGGAATATCTTCTGCAAAAAACTAATTTTACTTCTTGGCGGTTTGACAATCCCTTGGCCGGGCAAGCGCAAGAATGGGCCACATCAGGCTCCTGCGCCGACATTTACGTCAATGAAGAAGAAGTCGGTTTTATTGGAATTGTCGACAAAAAAATAATTTCAAACTTTAACTTAAAAAAAGAAGTTGCCATTTTAGAAATAAATTTCACTAAATTATTTTCTTTATATAAAAATCTTCCGGGCAGAGTTTACGCAAAACCGAACAAGTATCCGGCAGTGGAGCGAGACTTGGCGTTTATTGTTGACAGCAAAATCCTTTACAGCGACATTAAAAATGAGCTGAAAAAATTCGCAGATTCTATAAAAAATGTCGAATTATTCGATATTTACGAAGGGGAAAAGATAGGTAAGGATATGAAAAGTCTGGCTTTCCATATAACCTATGAATCATCGGAAAAAACCTTGTCTGCCGCGGAAACTGACGAATTGCAAAACAAACTGATAAAACACTTAGAGGAAAAATTTGAAGCAAAAATACGTAATTTCTAAATTTATTGCCAATACGCGGAATAACGCCATCTTTTATGTACGAGCTAAAAATCATAAAAAAACTTTCTCTTGCCAATATTATGGCTTTAATATATGCTTCGTTCGGATTTTTATCGTCGCTGGGATTTTTTCTGTACTCTTTGATAAAATTCGCCGCCGATAAAAATGTTGAAAAAACTTTTTTCGCTTGGCTGTTCACAAATATCGGTCTGGAAATATTGTTTTCTTTGCTTGCCGCGGCCGTAGCCGGAATTTTCGGCTGGCTCGCCGGCTGGCTCGCCGCCTTTCTTTATAATTTTTACGCATGCCATGCCGGCGGAATAAAAATAGAACTAAAAGAAGAAGTTGCCAACTCGGAAAATAAAGCGCAAAATAATAATAGCGAATTATTTAAATGGTAGCTGGTAGTAGCAGTATGATAAACAATTTCCTAAATTCCATATTGCATACGCCACGCTGCACACTACAAACATGTTTCACTCCAGCCAAGACATTCTTTTTCTAACCATCGCTGCCTGTGTCGCGACCTTCACGATTTTTTCCTGTTGGGGAATATTTTATCTGGTCGGGGTTTTGCGCAATATTTTCAAGATCAGCCGCGATGCCAGACAACTGCTGGAAAAAGCCGAAGGGATTTTAGACGCTTTAAAAGAAAAAATAAATTCCAGCGCTTCTTATATTTTTTTGATCGGCGAAGCGATGAAAAAAATCCTGGAAACCGCCAAGGATTTCCGCTCTAACAAAAAATCTTCCAAAAAAAACAAAGGAGAGGCGGAAAATTAAAATCAAATTATGATTAACAAAAAATTTATTGACAAATTAAGAAGCGATTATAGCAAGTCACAGTCGGAACGCCGGCAGATAATCTCCGTTTCCAATGGCATCTTAAGCGATTCCAAACGGACAATCTTCGCTCTGCATCGCGGCGAAATAGAAACCGCCGAAAAAAATTTGGCCACCATTGAGATTGAACTGAAAAAAATGGAAAAAAATTTCGGCTTTAACCGCAACGAAGACGAAGGCGCTTATAAAGCGGCGGTTGAAGAGTATGCGGAAGCAAAAATGTTTTACTATTTTTTAGCTGGGAAAAAATTGGATAAATTTCCCGAAATAAAATTGGATTTTGACAGCTATATCGGCGGGATTTGCGATTTCACCGGCGAGATGGTGCGTTATGCCACTAACCAAGCCGCGGCCGGAAATTTCGACAAGGTTGCCGAAATAAAAGAAGAAATAAATTCCGTTATCGGCGAATTAATAGACTTCGACTTGAGCGGTTATCTCCGAACCAAATATGATCAGTGCCGATCAAACCTGCGAAAAATCGAAGAAATGGCTTACGAGGTAAAATTAAAAATAAATTGAAGAAAGAGGCGAAATCTCGCCTCTTTTTTGTTTTGCCAAAAATAAAAAGCCTTAAAGCAAAATGTTTTTAAGAAAACATCGCGCTTTAAGGCCCGGAGGCGGCCCGCCAAAAATTAAACGGCTCTCAATCTCATAATAAAACTCTGATTGACGGCAAATCGTTTATTTTTTTCCTCTTGTTTCAGTCGGTCGATCTCCAGTTCTTGCGGAGATTTTTTAAATGGATAATTAATGTTGTTCTCTTTTTCTTTTACCGTCGGAATGTTTATTTTTTCATTTTTTCTTTCTACCTCGCCGGAAGAGTCAGTAGAAGAAGCTTGACAGACTGCGAAACAACTTAAGAAAATAATAATAAAAAAGAACGATTTCATAAGTACTCCTTTGAAAGAGTTGAAAAAGTTCCAAAATACCCCTCACGGGGAAATCCCTTTTGGGAAGATTACTTTAAAATTACCACTATCAAATTAAACTGTCAAATAAAAAAAGAGGGGCAACTTTCGTTGACCCCTCAAAACGTTACGTTCATCTGCCGTAACCGCGGGCGACATCGCCCGTAGCTTGACTTTGCTCGGAGGCGAGCGTTGCCGAGTTCTCTTTGGCGGCGCGGAGCGCCGCCCTCTCCTTTTCGGAGAGACAAGGAGAGTCACAAAACCTCTCCTTCGATGATACTTCCCAGCCGGGATTTCCCGGCCGGAGGCGGAGACTGCGGCCTTCGGCGTATACCGCCGCCTGCTTTTTAGCAGCGGCGATGATGACCGCAACTGAATCGGGAATCGCCACCGTGGCGACTCCGATGTCTCCCTCCGCCGCCCGAGCCACTTCCGGCCTGGTGACGGCCGTCTCATAATCCGGGGCGGATGACACGGTGCCAGTAAAGGCACCGAAGTTTGTTTCGTTGTAATACCGGCAGCGTTCTGCCGGAATTTCAGAATCATATCCTCCGGCCTCCTGTGCGAAGGCGGAGGAAACAACAACGAGGAAAAAAATTGCGACGGATATGGTACGCATTTGCGTGCCCCTTCTATGCCCCTTTTGTTGGGGCTTGGAAAAAATTGGAAAAAAAATGTAAGTTGTAATGTAATTTTCTGTTTTCGCTGTTTTCAGCTCATCAGTCCGGACTACACATCCGAAGAACAGATGGTAATTTTTTGTTAAAGAAAATTACCAAAACTTTTTTAAAAGAACAATCATCTGTGTTACGCTTAGAATAATATCACACTTTTCATTATTTGTCAATATCAGTAAGCTTAAAAAATAAAAAATTTAAAATAAGCTTACTAATATTAGCTAAATTATTCTTAATGTCAATTAAAAAGCCGCTCATTTCACATGAACGGCAATATTTTAACAATAAAATATAACAATAATTTAAACACTAAACAATATTTGTGGACTGTAAGGGACTCGAACCCTTGACCCCCTGCTTGCAAAGCAGGTGCTCTACCAACTGAGCTAACAGCCCGTTATTTAATCAATCGCCAATTATAATTTTAAATTTATTTTTTTTAAACATCCTTAAAATTTTAGTAAAAATAACCTTTGGCCGCAAAACTATTTTATAATAAAACCTCCAAGCTGTCCATAAACTTATCGGCTGAAAAAAATTCTTAAATCGTCCGGCGCGCAAAGCCGCTAAAACGCTTTCTGCGTTTTTTTCCGCCTCAATCAGACAATAAGAATTATCCAAATAACGCAAATCATGAGTGTCAGAAGTGGCAATAAGATTTTTTTTGAACTCTTTGGCTATTTTAGCGGTTTTTTTATTAAAGTCAATATTCAACAAATAGAACCAACTTTTTTCCAAAAAATCAAAAACTTCCAAATTTTCTAAAAGTTTTTTTCGCAAAGCGCAGCCGGAAGGAAAAAACGGATGCGGCGCGCCGATTAAAACATCGCCACGCCTTTCTTTGTAAACTTTTAAATCAAAGAAAGTTTTTATTTTTTCCGCGTCTTTGTCTGCGTTTATTATTAAAACCTCCCGACCATTAATTTTCTTTTCAATTCCAGGCAAAAGCAAAATTCCTTTGCCGGCCGCATATTTAATGTGTTGTTTCTCACACAAAACATTATCATGGGGCGTCCAGGCTAAAATTGAAAATCCCAACTTTCCCGCGGCATCTATAGCATCAAAAATAGAATAATCCAAAACATCTTTGCGATCTTCTCCGGAATGTAAATGCAAATTAGCTTTTAATTTCATAATACTATTTTCCGGCTCCTAAAAGAGGGGATAAAAGCCACATCATAAAACCGTCAATTAAACCGAAAAATATTAAAAAACCGAAAAACAAAAGAATAAGCCCGATAATTTTCCAGCCTAAGCGCGAACCTCCTTCAGTGCCGAGATATTTTTCAAAAAACCCGATCGGACCGAAAAAACTTAAAACCGCTTCTGTTTTTATAACAACAGCCACCCCCGCCGCTATCATAAACAAACCAAGAAAAAAATGAAACATACTTTTTATTTTATATAATCCAAAGGATTATAGGTAATATTATTAATACGAACTTCAAAATGTAAATGCGGCCCGGAAGAATTCCCGGTTGTTCCCATTAAACCTATTAATTGCCCTCTTTCTACCACCTCCCCTTTTTTAACAGATACTTTATAAAAATGCCCGTAGCGAGTTTTTTTGCCATTACCATGATCTATAAGAACAGTATTGCCATACCCACTGTTCCAGCCGCCAGTAATAGCTATTTCCACCGTGCCGGCTTCAGCCGCATAAATAGGGGTTCCTTGCTTATTGGCAATATCTAAACCATGATGCCGCCAAGTAAAATATTGCGTAATAGTGCCTTGCGCCGGCCATAACATTTTATTAGCCGGAGTACTCTTAGCTGAAGGGCTGATTAAATCCTTAATAACACTAATCGGGTTATAAGCAACAGTTGTTTTTGGCTTAGAAGCTGAATATTGAATTTTCCCGCCGGGAATAAAAAGTTTTTGCCCAACCGATAAAGTGGTGCTATCAGACAAATTATTCGCCGCCAAAATACTGCCAGAATCAACTCCATATTTATTGGCAATAGCAATTAATGTATCGCCTTTAACAATTTTATGGCTAACGCCAGAATCCTGCAAAATTGTTAATTTATCCCCGGGACGAATAACACTGCCGGAACTGAGGCTATTCTCCCATAAAATTGTGTTAACCGAAATGTCAAAATCAGCCGCAATAGTGCTGATGGTATCTCCTGATTGAACAATATATTCAACAGCCTCTTTCCTGGTTTTTTTGCCCAATTGAGTGGTTGATAAATCTGGTTTTACCAAAATATCCTCCCCTGAAGCCAAAAAATTATCCTCGTTCTCAAGGTTAGAGCCAACCCCGCTGTTACTGCTTAAAATATTCGAATCATCCATGTATCTGGTTTGTTCTGTAAAAACATTGTCGGCAAAATATTCTTCTATTAAATCATCTTCAGAATCTTCATAAAGTTCCTTGGTGATTAATTTGGAAAATCTGGTTTTGTTAATATTATCAGATAAAGCTTTGGCCATACCTATTCTCAACAAGGAACTTTGCAAAGAAACAGCCAAAACTAAAACAAAAACTAAAAAATGAACAGTTTTTTTGTTAAAAATATAAGAAAAAAAATTACCGCTCCATTTGTCCCAGCCAATCTTACGCAAAAAAGAAAAATATCCCAAATATACTTTAACGAAAACTTTAAAAAAAATCTTCTTAAAAACAAAAAATATCGGCTTAAAAATAACTGAAAAAAAGGCCGTTAAAAACGACCCTAAAAAAAACAAAACATTCAACAACAACAACAAAACATCTATTCCCGCTCTTTTAATTGTAGAAAATACTTTATTAATATAATTACTTTTTTATAATAACATCGAAAAAAAACACGGTCAACAGATTATTAATTTTTTTTGGCTATTATTAAACAATACCAATAAAAATATTAAAGTAATAAAAAATTTAAAAAGCGCAATTTTATTTTTTTGATTTTTTAACATTTAATTTCTTGTCTGCCATTTTGCTTTATGATATAATACAAATAGACTAATAAACTAAAAGCACTTAAAAATGCTTGTCCTAGAAATGGGGGTGAAAATATGAAAAAATTCTCTCGCTTTTTAATGATGTTCGCTATGGTTTTTGCCGTAGCTTCAGTGGCAGTTTCTCCGGCCTTAGCCCAAGATCCTTATGGAATTGAGGATATAAGCGACGGCTCGGAAAGTTTAGCCTTAGGAAACAAAAACCCCAAAGATTTGGCGGTTTCTATTATTAATATAATTTTGGGATTTTTGGGATTATTGGCTGTTGTAATTATTTTGATCGGCGGTTTTAAATGGATGACTGCTGGCGGCAACGAAGACAATGTTTCCAGTGCTCAAAAAATAATCGTAGCCGGCGTTATCGGCTTAGTTATTATTTTCGCCGCTTGGGGTATTGCTTCTTATGTTATCAGCACTATGGCTGATGTTACAGGTGCTTAATTTTCCTAAAGCCGGCTTTGGGAAACTTTGGGCTTGAAAATTTTCGAGCCCATCGCCTTAAATATAAACAAACAATTCTAACAATCGCGGTGATTTATATTTAGAGCGATCAAACATTGCAATATTTAATAAAAAAATAAAATATTATAATATGCCCGGTTTTTTCATTTTTAAAAAAATGTTTTTTATTACAGCCGCTTTCTTGTTGGCTTTTTTATTTTCTAACGCAACCGCCGTTAATGCCCAAAGCGTCGCCCAAGACGCTGAAATAGATCAGGATTTCGGTCTTACTAAAACAATGGGCATAGGCAATGTCGGAAGCGCTCTTCAGCAAGATTCTCCGAATATCTATGTCGGACAAGTAATCGGCATAGTTCTCTCTTTTTTGGGAATAATTTTTCTTATTTTAATAATTTATGCCGGTTTTAAGTGGATGCTGGCTCAAGGAAACGAATCGGAAATTGAAAAAGCCAAACAAATAATAATTGCGGCGGTTTCCGGATTAATTATTGTTTTGTCAGCTTATGCCATAACTGCATTTATAGGCAATCAGCTAACAAACTCTCAATAAAATGGCTTATGATTTCGTGGAGAAAACCGGAATAGAAGCGACCGCCAAAGAAACGGGACATTTCACGCAAAAAATTTTTAATTCTCCGGAAAGTCTTTTTGGCGGAATCGGCTCTCTTATAAATATTATCTTAAGTTTTCTTGGTGTAATTTTTTTTGGTTTAGTTTTTTATGGCGGCTGGCTCTGGATGACAGCTCAAGGCGACGAAAGCAAAGTGGAAAAAGCTAAAAAAATCGTTATCGGCGGAATTGTCGGGCTGATTATAGTTTTATCGGCTTACGCTATAAGTTTTTTACTTGTATCTTCATTTTCCGCAAATAACTTAAATTAAAAATTTCCGCTTTAAAATTTTTATGAGAAAAAAAATATTTTCTTTTTTGATTTTTTCATTTTGCAGCCTTCTCTTGTTTAATTTTTCTTTAACAACGGTCAATGCTCAAAACCTCAATGACGCTTTTAAGGTAAGCGACGGCGGCAATAAAGACAATCTTGACTCCTTGGCCGCCGAAGCCGGTTATAAAACCAGTTCCGAGGTCAGCCTCTATAAAAATATTTCCGGCATAATAAATCTTTCCTTGTCGTTTCTTGGGGTTATTTTTATTATATTAATGATTTACGGCGGCTGGCTCTGGATGTCGGACCAAGGCAATGAAGATCAAGTTGCCAAAGCCAAAAAAACAATCTCGGCGGCTATCATCGGGGTTATTATCGTAATATCGTCTTACGCCATAAGCTGGTTTATAATAAGCGCCTTGTCAAAAAAAATCTTGCAAGGAGAATAAAAAATATTCAGCGGAAAAATCTTTTAATTTCGGCTGGAATTAATTTGCGTATTTATGAAAAAATTTATCAAAAAAAACTTTTTTTTAGCTGTTTTATTAACAATTCTAATTTCTCCGGCCTTAATTTTTGCCGGCAACAATCAAGCTATCGCTCAAAATTCTCTTTTAGAAAATATGGAATCGGTTAGAGAAGAATCCGGTTTCGAGAGTGCTGATGAAACGTCGGTTTCCTCTATTGCCGGAACAATAGTTAATATAACATTAAGTTTCTTGGGGATTATTTTTGTTTGCTTAATAATTTATGCCGGTTTTATCTGGATGACCGCCCAGGGCGACGAAAGCAAAGTGGAAAAAGCTAAAAATATTATTATCGCGGCGGTAATTGGAATAATAATTACAATTTCAGCTTATATAATAACTCATTTCGTCTTTAGTTCTCTTAATGATATAACCTACGGCTTATAAAAAATATTTTAAAAAGAGATGCTTTAAAAAGCATCTCTTTTTTTGTTTTTTATTGCGGCGTGTAATTTCGCCGCTGAAAGTTATATCTGGATATTTGGCGGAAAATAAATTCGCAATGTGAATATCCGCCAATTATATCAGACCATGAAGACGCTGAGGTAATTTCATAAGTTTTTTTATAGTCACCGTAATAGCTTTTTACGGTAACATCATAAAAACCCGGCATTAAAGTGTCAATTCGCACCCCGTGCCCCTTCAAACTAATTCTCCTGATTGGGGGAATTCCCGACGTCCTAACCTCAAAAATAACCAAGCGGGACGACTCATTTACAAAATCTACTTCATACCCCCTCTTACCTACAAAAAGAGATCTGCTTTCAATCTCCACACTATCTAACCGTTCTTGTCTTTCTTTAAAAGAAAGACCGTTACTATTAAAACCGTGTTCTTTTTCAACCCCCTTTAGAGAGGAGTCCCACTCTCCATGGTTGATTCTCAACATAGAAGTACACCCCGTAAAAAAAACAACAAAAAGAACCAGAAAACAATACATAAACACCCCCTTTTAAACTGTTCAAATTTAAACTCTTGAATCAATTAAATAACAAAAAACAAAAAATGTCAAGCCTTTATTAAAATTATTTAAAAAATAAAAAAGACCCAGATTGGACCCCTATATATTTTTATATTATTTAGTGGACCCTAACTGAGTCTTATCCCTAAAAATGAATTCGTACTCTTTTTGAGTAATTTATTTTCAGGGTTTAAAAGCCCTTTTCTGACTTTAAAGGCTCGCCTTCTACCATGCTTTTGTAAGACTTAGCTATAAAATGAGTTCAGCTGTCTTACTTTTTTTTATTTTTATTTTGAGACTATTTCTATTAGAAATAAACTATATTTGCTATTATTAATAGCTTACAACCGCGTCAGATTCGGTTGGCTTTTTAAAGTAAGTAGAAAGCAGAGAGACTTCCCCTTTCCTTAAAACAAAGGAAAGTTTCTCTCTCAAAATGTAATGTACAGAATATACATATTAAAGAACAATTATTACCCTCCATACTTATATCTTATCATATTACAAAATAATAGTCAATAATAAATAGTAAAAAATAAATTATAATTTGTTTTTTTATTTAAAATAAGTAAAATATATGTATAAAAATTTTATACATAGGATATTTTCAACACTTTGTGTCCACAATACCGTGGACACAAATGCAAAAGTTATCCACCAAAACCACAGCTTATCCACAATTTTAAACATTTTAATCCACTGCATTATAGATTATTCTTTTATAAAATTAAAAAACAAAAGTCCACTATAAAGTGGACTTTTAATTCTAAATGAGGTTTGGGTGGGAATTGAACCCACGCATAAGGGTTTTGCAGACCCTTGCCTTACCACTTGGCTACCAAACCCTATTTTTTTATTTAATATGTCAATAATACTATAACAAAACATTAAAACAAAAACAAGAGGAACTACCCCTTGTTTTTGTTTTATATTTTGTTAAACCGTTTATTACTCTAAAAATTCAGCCTTAGCGATCTTGACCCCAAAATTCTTGGCGTCAGTCTTACTAACCATCCAAATATCAGCTCTCCCTGAATCATACCGAGAATTCATGCGATCGCGAACAACAAAAACCTTGTCACCGAAAAGTTCCGGAATTCTAACCTTAGTACCAAATTTTACCCCATTCATAGCTATTGTATCTTCAGCACCATGTTTACAAACATTAAAACCGTTAGCCGTAATACAAGGAGAATTATCACATTGACCGACCTCGGAATTATAAGCTGTAAAAACAATAGTTTTACTATTACTTATAATTAAATCACTATTTTCCGGTAAGCGATTTTGGTTAATTTCTTTATTATTAAAGAATAAAACCTCAGGATTAATAATTTTTAAAATATTATCTTGATAATATTCGCTAATATCAGAGGATAAATTAAATATTAAAAAATTAGAATCTTCTTTGTCGCTACCGGCCAAAGCTTGGCCGGGAAAAATAATAATATTCATCAATAAACAGAACAAAAAGGCTAATATTATTATTTTATTTTTTTTCTTAAGAAATTTTTTGTTTAATATTAAATATTTATTCATAAATTATATTTTAAAATTAAAAAATACCTTAAAAGGTATCATAGCTTTATATCATATTTTATAAACATTGTCAACAGGTGAGCAAAAATAAAACAGATTAAAGTCTTTAATTTTCAGTAAAAAAAATAAATAAAACAGAGTAAATAAAAACAAAAACCCCGTGCCAATCATAGGTGCGGGATTTTAAAATTTTTTAAAAAAGTCAAAAACAGTTCTATTGAGCAACCACTTCGTCTTTAATCTTAACTAAACTTCTATATATTAAATTAAAATATATCAAAGATAATGGAGCGATAATAAAAGAATCAAATATTAGGCTTCCAAAATATGAAACATCTTTAATTACCAAATAAGCCTTGCTGTCCTCGGCAAAGGCCGATAAGGGTAATTTAAAAATCTTTTCAACAGCCCAATAAATCAAAATAGCAAATAAATAAAACAAAAAAAGGCGGGCAAAAAACGCCCACCAATAACCTTTTATTAAGTCTTTGCTTCTTTTTATTGCTTCCGTTCCTTTTTTATTTTCAAAAATAAAAATATATAAAGATAAAAAATAATAAACTCCAAAAATAATCCCTGGAACAACCAACAAAAACATCCATAATATTATTAAAATTATCATTAAGATAGAAACCCAAACAAAACCCCAAAAATCCTTGCCACCCAGCCGAAAAATATCAAATATTTTTCCAGACCTATCTGAAAGAATTCTATAACTGCCGATTTTGGAGAGAACAAGCATATAAAAGAGAAAAAACAAAGAGGCTAAATAAGCAAAAAACAAAACAAAATTTAAAACAATTTTAATTGCCGCATTGCCTGAAAAAACAACATTATTCAAAGAAAATAGTTCTTCAATAATAAAAATGGGGATTACACCAACAAAAGCCAAACCAACCATTTTGAAAAAACGCCGCCAATCTTTTTTAAAAACGAGGAAGGTTTCAATAAAAAGATCTTTCAGGGAAATTAAAGTCTGGTTTGTTTCTGCCATAAAAATAAAATTAAAATTATTTTTCCAAAGTAATATCATTATCCGCAGAACAGCTTTTTAATATTTTATTAAAAATAAAAGCTTGCTGAAAAGCGGTAAAAAGAGTGACAACCAACCAATAAAGAGTAAGTCCGCCTGGTAAACCAACCCCAATAATAATAGTTAGCGCCGGCATAAAATAAAGCATCTGCTTATTCATCATCGCGGCCATATTTTCATCCGCTGAACCGCTATCTTTTCTAACAATCGCCGGAGGTTTTCTGGTAATCATCATTTTGGCTTGCCAGAATTGGGCCAACCCGGCCAAAATCGCCAAAACCCAGTTTGGCTTGGATAAATCCAAAAAATTAAAAGTTATAGTATTTATAACCTCGGGCTTATAAACAAAGGAGTAAAGCAAATCCAAAGAAGTATTATTAAGACCGGCCACAAAAACTCGATAAACAGCCATTAAAAAAGGCAATTGAATTAAAATCGGCAAGCAGGAAGAAAAAGGATTTATTTTGTTTTTGCGATAAAGCTCTAAGGTGGCCTTGCCAAGAGCTTCTTTGTCGCCTTCGTATTGTTTTTTTAATTCTTCCATTTTTGGCTGAAGTTCCTGCAAAGATTTTTGCGACTCTATAGCCTTTTTTGATAACGGCAAAAGCAAGGTTCGTATTATAACAGTTAAAAGAATAATCGCGATACCGATATCATGACCGGGGATTATATTATAAAGCCAAACCAAGAGGTTAAGTATCGGCTGGTAAAAAATAATCGTAAAAAAATGAGTCATTATTGTGTTTTTTTAATTTTAAAACTTAAGCGGGATCATAGCCCCCCTTGCTCCATGGATTACAGCGCAAAACTCGCCAAATAATTTTCAAAACTCCTTTAAAAACTCCGTATTTTACAATGGCATCTTCGGCATATTCCGAACAAGTCGGTCTAAAACGGCAACAGCCATAAGGATAAAAAATTTTGAGTAAACCATGATCAGGAGAGATAGTTTTTCTATAAATCCTTATCAAAAAAACAAAAATCATACTGTAAAATTTTGAATATTGAATTTTTGATAAACGCAAATTCTCCATAAATTAAAAGCTTTATCCCATGTTCAGTTTTCTAAAACACCATTCTATTTCTTTTTTTAAGTCTTCAAAATCCGATAAACGCGCCGCTGGCAAAACAGTTATGGCAACATCAAAACCGTGGTTAACGTTTGGATATTTTCGTCGCAAAATTTCGCGCAAGCGCCTTTTAATTTTATTGCGTTCTACAGCTTTTTTAGAGAACTTCAGTCCGACCGTAATCCCAAAACGATTTTCTGTCAATCCGTTTTTAGTTACCTTAACACCTAAAAACCGCCCAAAAGCCGAGCGTCCGCTCTTCCAAACATTATCAAAGTCTTTTTTTTTCAAAAGGCGATTAACTCTTGGCAGCATTTTACTGGTTTTTATTTTAAAAAAAGCTAACCCTTTTTAAGGGATAGCTATTTTACTTGGATAAAACTTTACGGCCCTTATTGCGGCGGCGTTTCAGAACATTACGTCCGTTCTTCGTGCTCATCCGTTTGCGAAAACCGTGTTTCTTTTGCGCCCTTTTCTTGTTGGGCTGATATGTCCTCTTCGGCATAAATCTTTAATTTAAAAATTTAATTGTATAAATAAAACATAGCATAAAACCTCCCAAAAAGTCAAATAAAGAGCTTAGTGCGTACTATTGCTAAAAAATGTGGTATAATATATAATAGAAATTCATTTTTATAAAGTTTATTTAATTAATTTCAAAACAATGACAAACGCCAATTTAGATAAAAATATTTTAGAAACAATAAAAAAAGATTTATTAGAAAAAAAAGAATCTTTAACAAAAGAGTTAGGATTAAAAGCGCGCAAAGAGAATGATGGGGGAGAAGACGAATATAAAGCGACTTTCCCGGAATACGGCGACAAACCGGACGAAAATGCCCAGGAAATTGCTGAATATGAGGCAAATTTAGCCGAAGAAGATTTAATGGAACATAATTTGCGCGACATCGAAAAAGCTTTAGATCGCTTGGAAAAAGGCACTTACGGAGTTTGCAAATATTGCGGTCAGCCGATTGATCCGCGCCGCCTGCAAGCAAGACCTACGGCTAGTTCTTGCATTGATTGTAAAACAAAGCTGCAAAACAGTTAAATTTCTATGAAAATATCAAAAAAAGCGATACTTTTTTCAATAACCCTCGCTTTTTTTGTTGTTTTAGACCGTTTTATTAAGGCCATCTGCTTAAAAGGTTTATTGGACAAGCCCTTTCCGATAGTTAGCGACATTCTTAGTTTACATTTCGTAAAAAATTATTACATCTCCTTTTCTTTACCGTTTTCCGGTCCAATTCTAACAACAATAACAGGTTTAATAATTTTAATTCTACTGATCATTTTAATAAAATCTTTAAAAAACCAGGAATTAAAAGAGCAAAATAATAATTTTAATTATTCATTGACAATTTTATTAATTGGTGCTATAATTAATTTTACTGATCGTTTAAAGTTCGGCTATGTTATTGATTATTTTGATTTAAAATGGTTCACAGTGTTCAATATTGCTGATATAATGATAGTAATTGGCATACTTTTAATAATATTAAACTATTATGGAAAGAATGGAACAAAACATGAAAATTGAGTTTTCAGAAAGCATGATCGAAGAAATAGGCGAAGTTGTTAACGCCTTAAAAAACAGCGGGGAAACTCTGGCCAAATTGCCAAGCAACCCTGAATTTGAAATTTCTTTAGAAAACAACGGCGGCGACAAAATAACCGTTGCCGGAAAAGAGATTTTTATAAAAGCCAAAAATATTTTTGGCAGCACCCCTTTAACCGAAAGGAGGATGTTATAAAAAAACAAGAAAGTGAGAAATCGCTTTCTTTTTTCATTTTAAAAATCCTATGGAAACTTTTTATTCCAATCTTGAAAATCCGGCTGCAGAAAAAGAAAAAAATACTTTTACAGAGAATCAAATGATGCAAGCCTTGGAAAAAATAGCAGAATACGGACATTCTCTTGGTGAAGGAAATTACGGGAAGGTAATGACATTGCCTGATGCCAGTAACTATTGTTGCAAAATTAACAAGGGAGATAGTCATGATGGAAATAATCCTATGAATGAAATAACTTTTTTGGATGAAGCTAAAAAAGATGGAATTTTTGTTCCAACACCACGGTTTTTAGCCACAGAAGAATCGGACCAAGAAACAAAAATTTATCTAATAATGGATACAATTGACGGCTTATCCATAGCTGACATAATAGAAAAAGATTTATTTAAAAAATTACCTCCGAATTTTGATTATGAAAATTTTTGTCAAATCGGCATCGAACAAATAGATAAGTTAAACGAAAAAATATATCATCATGACATAAAGCCGGCAAATATACTATTAGACAAAAACGGCCTCCCGGTAATAATAGATTTTGGCAGGGCAGAATGGGCTAAAGATCATCAAAAAAATAAAAACACTACTTTTGGCGGGGACAGAAAAAATTTTATTAGCACCAAAGTGGAATTTGGAAAATACTTAAAAAACAAAGGATACTCTTTTAAAAAATAGCTCCGGTTCGGGGCTATTTTTTTATATCTATAATTCTTTCAGTCGCGCTTTTGGGGGAAATCTTTATCTGGATAATTTTTTTATAAAAAACCCTCACTATTTCCGGCCACTCTATAAAACACACTATATCCGATCGGCCGAAATAATCCTGTGCGCCGATCGCTTCCAGATCTTTTTTTGTTTTCAGGCGATATGCGTCAATATGGCAGATTTGCTTTATTTTCTCGTTTTTTTTAACCGGATAAATTTTCATTAAAACAAAAGTTGGGCTGGAAACGCCTTTCTTTATGCCAAGTCCTGCGCAAAACCCGCGGACAAAAACCGTTTTGCCCGCGCCAAGATCGCCGGATAAGCCATAGACTTCGCCGCCTTTGATTTTTTTAGCTAAATCAAAAGCAAAGGCAAAAGTTTCTTTTTCAGATTTTGTTGTTATTTTCATTTATTATCAAATAAAATCGCTCCTGTTAGAGAGGAGCGACTGAAGCCGAGTTGATTCTTTTTTCTGCCGCTTTTTTTACATTAATGAAAGTAGCAATAATAATAGCGACAAAAATCAATATCAGAAGCAATAAGGAAAAGGAAAAAACAGGATAAAAGGACAAAACAATCGTTCTTTTGCTCCAAATTAAAAAACCGCTTATTTTAGAAGAGGAATCTGCCATTTAGACCTCCTTGAAAAATTCTTTTTAATTTAAAAAACAGGCTGTGTGGGCAGCAGAGGATTCGAACCCCTGACCCTCTCGGTGTAAACGAGATGCTCTAACCAGCTGAGCTAGCTGCCCTATTTCGATTTGTGAATTGCGATTTCTGATTTTCGATTTACATATTTAAAACAATAAAATCGGCTTGTGCCCAAGAGGAGACTCGAACTCCTAAGGCCTTGCGGCCGCTACCACCTCAAGGTAGTGCGTCTACCAATTTCGCCACCTGGGCATCGTATTTTTATTTTATTAAATTCGTCGAATAAAAACAAGAGCGAATTTTACTCGCTCTTGTTTTAAACAAATTATTTCAAAACCATTTCTTTCCTTTTCAGTTTTTTGGTATATTTGCCTCTTAAATAATTTAATTTAGCGCGACGAACTTTAATCTGTTTTTTAGCTATAATTTTAGCTATCGAAGGGGTGTTTAGAGGAAAAATTTTCTCAACCCCGACGCCTTCGGAAATTTTGCGAACCGTGATAGTAGCGCCTTTTTCTTTGCCATGTTTGCGAGCAATTACCAAACCTTCAAAGTATTGTAAGCGCTCCTTCTCCTCTCCTTTTGAATTTAATTCCTTGATTTTTTGATAAATACGAACAGTCATTCCAGGAACGATTTTATCATAATCAATAGATTCTTCTTTTTCTGTTTTAACTTCAACAGCGGGTTTAACTTCCTCAACCGGAGCGGTTGTATTCTTTTCTTCTACCATATTATTATAAATTATTTAATATAAAAAATAGAACCTAAAATTCTATTTTGAGTTAATTGGTTTAACTTTCTAAATATTAGAACAATTTTAAACAATTGTCAATAATGCCGGAATATGGAATATGGAATATAGAATATGAGGCTAAAATTAAAGATTTTTCTAACAAATAGATTATTTTTTAATTTTTAATTCTACCTCATTTAAAACAGCGAAAAAAACTTCTTCTATGTCCAAATAAGTCGTATCTAAAACAAAGTCGTAATGAGAATGGTCATAAGCGTCAAAATTATAATATTTGGCGTAACGCAGCTTATCAATTTCGCGGCGGGATTTAATACTTTTTAAAACATCTTCATAAGAATTCAAGTTTTTGGCCTCGTTGCGGGAAGAGTCTTTCTGCAGATTTCCCCAAATTCTTTCAGCGCCTTCTTCAAAAGAAACATCCAAAAAAATTTTAAAAGAGTGGGGGATAAAATGCCAGGAAGTCCGGCCTTCGATAATAAAATTATCTTGGGTCTCGCCAAGTTTTTGCTGATATTCATCAACCTCAATATCGGTTGACGAATCTGTTTCGCCCAATTTATTATATTCTTCTAAGGTTAAGCCGCGTTCGGCCGCTTTTTGCCGCCGGATTCCGCCGATATAATAACGCGGCCAGCCGAGTTTTTCGGCTAACATTTTTGCGATTGTTGATTTGCCCGCGCCTTCCGCGCCGGAAATGGAAATAATCATATTCTTATAATAATTCTATTTTTGTTAAAAAACAAGTTTCGTTTTTATTTGGCTTAGAGTTATAAAATAAGGTATAATGAAATTTGAGAAAAGCAACACAACCCTTGTCATTCTTCATCCCGAGGAATCTCGGGATGAAGAATCCGTCTAAATCCTGCGTGCGACAATCTTGGCTATTATTAATAGGATTGTGCGTCAGAAATTTTTAAAACGATTTTACAGATTACTCGCAAGCTCGGAATGACAAAGCAAATTGTCACTTATCATATATCATTTATCATTGAAAAATATGTATTTAGAAAAATTGGAAATTCAAGGTTTTAAGTCTTTTGCCAGCAAAAACGCCCTCGTCTTTCCGGCCGCCATGGGCAACAAAAAAGGCATTACGGTCATTGTCGGCCCGAACGGCTCCGGCAAATCAAACGTCGCCGACGCCGTCCGCTGGGTTTTGGGCGAACAAAGCATGAAAACCTTGCGCGCCAAAACCGGCGAAGACGTTATTTTTTCCGGTTCGGCCAACAAAGGACAACTGGGAATGGCGGAAGTTTCTATTTTTCTAAACAATGAAGACGGCCAGGCCCCGATTGATTTTTCGCAACTTGCCATCACCCGCCGCCTGTACCGTTCCGGCGAAAGCGAATATTTGATCAACGGCGCCAAAGTCCGCCTCTCCGACATCCAAATGCTTTTGGCTCGCGCCAACATCGGCCAAAAAACTTACAGTATTATCGGCCAAGGAATGGTAGAATCATTTTTGGCCACCACCGCTTCGGAACGCAAAGAATTTTTTGACGAAGCCACCGGCGTCCGCCAATTTCAGATCAAACGCGAACAATCCTTAAACAAACTCATCGGCAGCTATGAAAATCTCGGCCAGGCCAATCTTTTATTGAACGAAATCGAGCCGCGCCTGAAAAGTTTAACCCGCCAAGTTTCGCGCCTGCGCCAAAAAGGCGAAATTGAAACCCAACTTAAAGATCTGCGCACTATTTATTTCAAACATCTCTGGCACAAATTGAACGACAAATTAAAAACTTATAACGAACAATATTTATCTTTGGAAGAAAATTTGCGCAAAAAAGGCGCCGAACTGGAAAAGCAAAACGAAGAATTGGGAAAAATGGAAAACGAAGGACGCGATCCGCAACTGGAAAATCTTTCCGAAGAATCCGGAAAATTGCAGCGCGAACGCGAAGAAATTCTCAAAAAAATCGCCGCCGTCCAGGCCGAACTTTCCCTTTCTCTGGAAAATTCCGGCGAATTTGACTTATCCTGGCTGCTTAACAAAGAAAATGAATTAAAAGAAAATTTAGCTGCTTTGGAAAATGATTGGAATTCTCTTAAAAAAGACGTGGGAGAAAAAAAGCAGGCCGGCGGAAAATTTAGCGAAGATAAAACCGCTTTAAATCAAAAAGTGGCGGCGCTTAATTTAAAACTAAAAGAACAAACGGCTCTGGAAAAAAGCGACAAAGATGTGGATAAAGAAATTGCCGACCGCTTAGATGAACTAAAAAACATTCTGACTGAATTGGAAAATGAAGACGATTTAGGAAAAATAAAAGAAGCGCTAGTAAAAATAAAAACTCTGGTGCGCGAAATTTCCGAACGCCGCGGCGGCCACGTTGACAATCCGTTCTATGCCGAAGAAAGAAAAATCCAGGAAGAATTAATGGCGCTCTCGCAGGAAAAAGAGATTTTGCTGGAAAAAGAAAACGCGCATAATTTGGAAATTAGAATTTTGGAAGAAAAAATCCGCTTTGCCGAAAACGATCTAAACAAAAAACGCGGCGAACTGGAAGATATTAAAGAAAAGATTTCCAAGCACCAACACAAAACCGACAACACAGAATTAAAAGACCGTTTGGGAAAAATGGAAATGGAATCAAAAGATGTTGATGAAAAAATTTCGGCCAACCGCGAAAAAATCGCCGAGATAAATCGCCAAACCGAGGCTAAGCGCGCCCGACTTTTTCAACTTCAGCGCGAAGGCCAATCTCTGCAAAGCGAGATCAATCGCCTCAACAACGAACTGGGCGTAATAAAAATTGAAGCGGCTAAATACGAAACTCGTTTGGAAGATTTGGAAAACGACATTCGCCAAGTTTTGGAAAATATCCGCGAGATTCGCGACGAACGCCCGGCCGAAGAAATCAACGAGGAAGAAGTTGCTTCGCAAATAAAAAATTTAGAAAACCAATACAATTTGATCGGCGGGATAGATCCGGAGGTGGAGAAAGAATACGGCGAGATCAAACAAAAATATGATTTCCTTCATGAGCAAGTTACTGATTTGGAAAACGCCATCGGCTCGCTGGAAGGAATCATTAAAGAATTGGACGGCCAGATCAAAGTTCGCTTTGAAAAAGAATTTAAAGAGATTTGTAAAAAATTCGAAGAATATTTCAAGATTCTTTTCAATGGCGGAACAGCCAAAATTATTCCTTTACAAGAAGATGAACTTGATGAAAGTGAAAAAAATTCTAACACCGTGGGCGGAGATATTTTAAAAGAAAAAATTAAAAAACTTTCCAAATACAATGCCACCGGCCTGGCCGGAATTGAAATCCAAGCTTGCCCGCCAGGGAAATTAATAAAAACAATTAATGTTCTCTCCGGCGGCGAAAAAGCCCTGACCGCCATCGCCTTGATCTGCGCCATTATCAGCGCCAACCCATCACCGTTTGTATTCTTAGATGAAGTTGACGCCGCGCTCGATGAAGCCAACTCCGAACGCCTGGCAAAAATTCTTGATGATCTCTCGCATAAAACCCAATTCATCGCCATCACCCACAATCGCGCCCCGATGCGCCGCGCCAACGTCCTCTACGGCGTAACCATGCAAGAGAACGGCGTGTCAAAATTGTTGAGTATCAAACTGGAAGACTACATTAAAAAATAATAAATAAAATTGGCTCTAAAAATATTTTTGAATAAATTTGACAAAAAATTAAAAGATTGTCCTGATGATTGCCCCGAAAAAAAGATTCTACCCGTTGATATTGTAAAACTTATTGTTTATTTAAAATTACTATAAAAGAAATTCGGAGAAATTATTGAAGAGGAAAAATTGGCAGAGTCGGAAATTATTGGAAAAGTCAAAGGAAGACTAAGCAAAGAAGTTCAAGAAAAACAGAAAGAGAAGCAGAGAGAAATAGAAAAATTAAAAAAAGAAGGAAATCTCTTGCATCTAGAAAAATCTTTAGTTGAAGATATTCTAAATATGGAAATAAAATATTTTCTTAGCAAAAGGATTAAATTTGAAGATTATAATCTTTTCAAAGGATGGGCTGTTGTAGGATGCAATAGAGAATTATATTACACCTTTCCTGGATTTGCGGTGCCAAATCAATAGCAATTTTATCAAGGAAGCTTTTAGCGCGAAAGCTTCCTTTTTTTTATTTTTTTATGCTATACTTTTAATGTAGTAAATTTGTATTTTTTATACAATTAAAATTAATTTACACTAACAATTATGAAAAAAATTCTATTTTTATCATTTGTTCTTTCTTTGGTTTTTGTTGGAAACGCAAAAGCCGCAGAATCTTTAAATGAAAAATTATCCGGCAGAATAGTTGTCGCTGTAGAAAAAAATGGCGAAGCATATTGGATAAATCCAACCGATAAACTTGCTTATTATCTTGGTCGTCCACAAGACGCTTTTAACTTAATGAAAAGCAAAGGTCTTGGTATAAGTGAGAAAGATTTTAATCAATTTATATCTTATGGTCCGCCAAAATCATTGGCAGGAAAAATTATTTTAAGAGTTCAAAGTCATGGCGAGGCTTATTATGTCAATCCATTAAATTTAGAATTTAATTATTTGGGTGATCCAAAATTAGCTTTTCGTGTAATGAGAAATCTTGGCTTGGGAATAAACAATACTAATTTAAATAAAATATTAGGAAATAACAAAACAAACAATGGCACTGATGAAACTGCTAACTGGAAAACATACCAATATCGCCACCCATCGGCTATTTATGGTTTTGAACTTAAACTTCCAGAAGTTTGGACGGCTTATACTACAGATGCAAATACTATATATCTTAGACCGGAAGGTGCTAATGATCATTCTATAGCTATCAGAATTTATGATAAATCTGTTTCTGAAACAGAAAAAGTATTACCAGTTTTAAATATTCCTGGCTATGATTATCCTGCCCGCGAAATAACTTCAAGAACAAATGAAATTATGAATAATATTAGTTGGACAAAATTAATAGTTGGCGACAACCAAGCCATCCTATTAACATTCAGCAGAGATACGGATAACGGCGGACATACTTATGAAGTGCAATACGCAACTTTTAACGAAACAAGTGCAAAAATTGCCGCTACATTTAAATTTTTAAAGTAATCTATTTAGCTACGGCAGGATCTTTCCCGTAATCGGAAAAATTCTGCCTTTTTTATTCTAAAAAATGGCATAGTTAATAAAATTATTTTATCAAGGTTTAAAAAAATAATTTGAAAAAAGTATTAAGGTTTGCTGAAATTTTTGAACAAGGTTTTAACTCTTTATGATACAATGTTTATATGAATAAAACTTTATCTCAAAAAGTCTACGAAATCGTCAAAAAAATCCCCAAAGGAAAAACGATGACATATAAAGAAGTGGCTCAAAAAGCCGGGCAACCAAAGGCTTATCGCGCGGTCGGAAATATTCTAAACAAAAATTACGATTCAACAATCCCTTGCCATCGCGTTATCCGCTCGGACGGAGCGACCGGCGGCTACAACCGCGGCACAAAGCAAAAAATAAAACTTCTGAAAATGGAAAATGCGATAAAATGAATTTTGTGCTATTCTGAAATTGGGGGGCAAGCAAAGAGTAAATCCTCTTTGCTTTTTTAATTTTTAACACAAAAATATGAGCAGTAAAATTTTATCCGCCTCGGTTGTCGGGCTGGATGCCGCGCTGGTGGAAATTGAGGCCGACACCGGCGGCGGCGAACTTGGTTCGTTTTCCATTGTCGGTTTGCCGGACAAAGCGGTTTCGGAAGCGCGCGAACGCGTCCGCAGTGCCATTAAAAATTCTAACTTCGATTTTCCCAAATTAAAAGTCACTGTCAATTTGGCGCCGGCGCATTTGCCTAAACACGGCCCATCTTTTGATCTGCCGATCGCCTTAAGCATTCTTTCCTTGTATTTTCCCTGGCCGCCGGAAAGGTTTAAAAAAATATTATTCATCGGAGAATTAGCTTTGGACGGAACCGTCCGGCCGGTGGATGGCGCTTTGCCAATCGCCATTAAAGCGGCGCGCGATAATTTTGACGCGATTTTTGTGCCGGAAGCCAACGCTATCGAAGCCAAGTTGGCGCGCGATATTAAAGTTTTTCCAATAAAAAACCTATCGCAAATCGTTAATCATCTCTCCGGACGTGAACTTATTAGTGAACAAAAATATAGAGAAGCTGATTTTTCTAAAAACGAAA
Source organism: uncultured Gammaproteobacteria bacterium (assembly GCA_964486475.1). Lineage (GTDB taxonomy): Bacteria > Patescibacteriota > Patescibacteriia > Patescibacteriales > WJLG01 > JBAZHE01. The sequence continues at coordinate 40,204 of CAZALZ010000001.1, forward strand.
GTCTTTGTGATATTTCCTATGTCCGCGGTCAGGAACATGTTAAGCGCGCTATGGAAATCGCCGCTGCCGGCGGACACAATCTTTTAATGTTCGGCCCGCCCGGTTCCGGAAAAACCATGCTCGCCAAAACTTTTCCGTCAATTCTGCCGGCGCTGAATTTGGAAGAAGCTTTGGAAATTACCAAAATTTATAGCGTAGCCGGCCGCCTAAAAGAAGAATCTTTGATAAAAATTCGGCCGTTCCGTTCGCCGCATCACACCGCCTCGGATGTTGCCCTGATCGGCGGCGGCGCCAAAATAATGCCCGGCGAAATTTCGCTTTCACACCGCGGCGTCTTATTTTTAGACGAATTTCCGGAATTTCCGCGCAACGTCTTGGAAGCCCTGCGCCAACCATTAGAAGATGGTTTAGTTACGGTCAGCCGCGCTTCCGGCAGCGTAGCTTTTCCGGCAAAATTTATTTTGATCGCTTCAATGAACCCGTGCCCGTGCGGTTTTTTTGGTGACCGCGAAAAAAAATGTTCCTGCTCGGCCCAGCAAATCCAGAATTACCGCAAAAAAATTTCCGGCCCGATTCTGGACAGAATTGATATTCATCTGGAAGTTCCGCGTCTGCCGTTTGAAAAATTAGCCGAAGAAAGATCGGGAGAAAATTCCTTGGCCGTGCGGCAACGAGTTGAAAAGGCCCGCATTGTTCAACAAAATCGCTTTAAAAATGAGAAAATTTTTACCAATTCGGAAATGAGTTCGGAAAAAACCAAACAAGTTTGCGGTTTGACTTCGGAAGCCAAAAGGCTTTTGGCTAACGCTGTTACGAATTTAAAACTTTCCGCCCGCGCCTATTTTCGGCTTTTAAAACTCGCCCGCACTATTGCCGACTTGGCAGAAGAACCCGCGATTTCCACCGAACATGTTGCCGAAGCTTTGCAATATCGGGAAAAAAATGTGAATTTTTAAAATTTGCTTTGACTTTTTTATTATGATATTGTTCGCCAGCTATTAATAGAAAGGAAAATAAACACTTTGGCGAAATTTTTGTTCATTTTTACCTAAACCAATTAACCTAATTTTAAACCTTAATTAATGAATATGAGTATATTTATTATGCTCATATCTTTAAAAAAATAAATTTAACCATATGTACAAAAAAATATTATTTATATTTGCCCAATCATTGATTTGGTTAAATATTCTAAGTTTTATTACCTATTTAGTATACCCAACGCCAAAAAACATTTATAAAGATGTGCCAACATGGCTCAATGGCCTCTCCGTATATCATAAAAACATTCAAAATGTTTTTTATTTTTATTTTTTAATCTGTTTAATAATAACAATAATTATTTTTATAAAAAGAAAAAAAGGTTTATTAAAATGGTTTTTTTTTATCTCTAGGTGTTTTGACTATTGCATATGGATATTTTTCTACACGTGGATACACCTGGTATTTTTACACCAACACCAACAGGACATACAAATTAATTATAATTTCAGGTTTTTTAATTACGGCTAGTTTTTTGTTATACAAATGGAGAAAAATAATACTAAACAAAAAATAACTAACTGAGAGGCTCTAATGAGGCGAAAATTGGTTCCAGCAGGATTTTTAATATTTGAGAAGTCCTGCTTTTTTATTCTAAAAATAATAAACCAAATTTTAAAAGAAGGGTCTAACAAGCCCTTCTTTTTTTATTCTCTTAATACGATTATTGTTACTGAGCACTTAGAAGCTCTAATAACAATTTTTCTTATTCCTTTCCGGCCGCTTAAAGCGGTCTCTGTCATTTTGGCAAGCGCCTCCATTCTTTTTTTTCTCCAAAAGGGAAATAAAAAGAAAATTGTCATTTCAACTTTCCCTGTTTTATTCCCATCTTCTAATCTGGCGAAAAAATTAGCTATCGCAGAAAAAATCGCTGTAAAATAGCTTTTCTGCAAAAACAAATTTTTGATTAATCTCAATTTTTTCTCCAGTTTTTATTTTTTTCAACGACATCAGAAACAGAGACCCCCCCATTACATTAAAAGAGCTCTTTAAAAAATCAAAGAAAATAATATTAACAATTTTCTATTTTGTTGTCAACAAAAACCGCCGATTTAAAATAAACGGCAATAATAGCAAAAGCAAAACCATCCGTCATTTTGCCGGTTATAAATTATTTTTAATTTTTGGTTAAAATGTGCTACAATAATAATGAAAAAATTTAACCATTTTATTTTATGAAAAGTAAAATTTTTGCCCTATTTTTAATCTTTTCTTTTATTATCACTTCCGGCTTCGGCTGTAAATCCCCAAGCGCCGAAGTTAAAAAAGCCTCGGAGCCGATTACTCTTACTTATTGGCGGGCCTATGACGATGCCGACGCTTTCGCTGAAATATTTTCCGCTTATGAAGCCATACACCCAAACGTCAATATTGAATATAAAAAATTTCGTTATGAAGAGTATGAAAAAGAATTAATTAATGCTTTGGCTGAAGACCGCGGTCCGGATATTTTTTCTATTCCCAGTACTTGGATAAATGAATATAAAACAAAAATAACCCCCCTACCAGAAAAAACTTCAATGATTTACATTACCACCAAAGGAACAATAAAAAAAGAAACTGTACAAGAATTGCGCGAGACAAAAAGCTTAACTATAAAAGAATTAAAAAACAATTACGCCGATATTGTTTCCAGTGATATTATTTTAAACGAAGATGGTTCTCAAAAAATTTATGGCCTGCCGCTTTATATCGATACTTTAGCCATGTTTTATAATCGAGATCTTTTAAATTCAGCCGGCATTGCCGAAGTTCCCCAATATTGGAATAAAACCTTTCAAGATGCTGTTAAAAACTTAACAAAACAAAACAGCAAGGGAAATATAACGCAGGCCGGAATATCAATGGGCTGGGGAGAAAATATTGAGCGTTCCGGGGATGTTTTAGCCTTATTAATGATGCAAAATGGCGCCATTATGACTGAAAATAACACTATTATGTTTCACTCCATTCCGCAAGGAAGCGATAAAAACTACAATCCCGGATTGGAAGCTTTGCGTTTTTATACTGATTTTTCCAACCCGGCTAAAGACGTATATTGCTGGAACGGCGACATGGAAAACTCTCTCGAAATGTTTGAACAGGGGAATTTAGCAATCACTTTTGGTTATTCCTACCACTTACCGATAATTAAAGCTGCGGCGCCAAAACTTAATTTTAGCGTAGCCAAAATGCCGCAAATTGAGTTTTCTCGCCAAATAAACTATGCTAATTATTGGGTGGAAACGGTTTCTGCAAAAAGTAAAAACATTGATGCGGCCTGGGATTTTATTCAATTTGAAACGTCCGCCGAGAACGTAACATCTTATTTAAAAGCAACTAATAAGCCAACAGCTTTAAAATCTTTAATCAATGAGCAAATTGACGACGAGGATATCGGACCATTTGCAGAACAAATTTTGACCGCTAAAAGCTGGTATTACGGTAAAGACTCTCGCGCCGCCGAAACTGCTTTTATGGAAATGATTGATTTAGCTGCCAAAAAAGAAAAAGACTTAAGCGATATTATTTCCGCCGCCGCCAGCAAAATTCAACAAACAATGCAAAAATAAATATTAAGTTTTAAAATTATTATTTAATAACTAATATTAAATAATAATTTAGGTGTTAAAAATATGTTAATAAAAAAATCATTTTTATTTTTACCCATTTTATTATTTCCAATTAAAATCGCCAAGGCCGCCGAATTACTGCCAAGTTGCATAGAAAACGGGAATTGCCAGTTGAATGATTTTTTACAAACAGGAATCACTTTAACCAATTGGCTTTTTTCAATCGTCGGCTCGGTTGTTTTATTCTTTTTTATTCTCGGCGGATTTAATTTTATTTTCTCTGGCGGATCAAGTGATAAAGTTGAAAAGGGGAAAGGCATGATTACCGGTTCAATTATCGGTCTTCTTATAATGTTCGCTAGCTATATAATAATACAATTCACAATGTCAGCTCTTGGGGTAACCGATAGTTGGGAAATTTCAAATTGGTTTGAATGATAATTTCTTATGGTTATTTTTAATAAAAAAAAACTAACTGAAGAGAATATAGCCGAAAAACTCCGTAAAATTAGAGAGAATAAACAAATAAGTTTAGAGGATGCGTCTCTTAAATTAAGTATAAAACAAGAATATTTAGCAGCAATAGAAAACAACTCTTCCGATCGTCTCCCTGGAGGTGTGTATGAAAAATTATTTTTAAAAAAATATTCCGCTTTTTTAGGATTAAATTCAAAAAATGTAGAAAAAGAATATTTTGCCGAAAAATCAAAAAAACTAAGAAATGATGATGCTTTTTCCAGAAAAAAAATAGAAAAAAAACATTTCTTGGAAATGCCAAAAATTTTAAGAAACATTTCTTTACTTATTGGTTTTTTAATATTAGCTTCTTATCTAATTTTTTGTTTGAAAATTAGTTTTTCCGCCCCTGACATTAAAATATTTTTTCCGCCGGACAATTTAGTAACTAAAGAAAAAAATATAGAAATTTATGGTCAAACATCAGAAAAAACTCAAATTACTATTAACGGGAAACAAATAACAAAAGATGCCTCAGGGACTTTTAAAGAAACTGTTGAATTAAAAATCGGGTTAAATTCTATAATAATTTCAGGTAAAAACCGCTATGGACAGGAAAAAATCATTAAAAAACAAATTTTAGTGAGATAATTATATAAAAAGATATGATTAAAACAACAGGGGGAAGCGCCATTTTGGATTCTGGCGAAATCTTAAAAAAAATAGGGTTAAAAGAAAAAATGAAAGTTGCCGATTTTGGTTGCGGCTCTTATGGGCATTTTGTTTTCCCAGCCGCTAAGATTGTCGGGCCAAAAGGTGTTGTCTATGCTGTTGACATCTTAAGACCAGCCATAGAATCAGTGGCCAAAAGAGCTAAACAGGAAAATTTACCTCAAATTATAACAATCTGGAGTGATATTGAAATGTTTAAAGCCACTAAAATAGAAACGGAAAGTCTTGATGTTGGAATGATAATTAACAACCTTTTTATTTCAAAAAAATACCCAGAAATACTAAGAGAATGCTTGCGAATGATAAAAAGTGGCGGAAAATTATTAGTAATTGAGTGGGAAAAAACATCATCCCCCTTTGGTCCGCCACCGGAAGCTCGCGTTAAACCGGAGTTGTTAGAAAAAATCGGAGAAAATTTAAATTTAAAATTAATTGAAAAATTTTCAGCCGGGCAATTTCATTATGGGCTTGTTTTTGAAAAACTTTGACAATTTTTTTTCTTTATTCTAAGATTTTTATATCCGTCAAAAATCAAACGGCTTAACCAATATTACTATTATGTCTAAATTTTTTAGTCTTACTTTCTGGTTCAATCAACACCCCGGGGTTTTAGTCCCTTTTTGGAAAACAACATTGGTTGTTATAATTTTTTCTTCTTTAATATTATCAATTTCCACTTTTATTATAAAAAAACGCAATAATTTTTATGCTAATATTAGTGAAAAAATCTTTAATTTTTTTACACTTAATTTTTTTATTAGTTTATTTATATTCTTTTTCAACCAAGAATCAATTCCTATGCTCTCCTCCCGTTTCTGGTATATAGTCTGGTTTATTATTGTGGCAATTTGGGCTATTTATATAATTCGCTACGCACTTAAGATTCCTGACAAAAAAAGAAAATTTGAAAAAGAAAAGGAATTCCAAAAATATCTACCAAGATAAAATTTAAAAAAGACCGCTCAAAAGCGGTTTTTTTAGTATAATTAAATTATTATATTTTAACTAATTTGTTGTATAATTTAATTATGATGCCATATAAAAAAATTATAGGAAATTTTGGTGAAAATATAGCCTGTGTCTTCTTAAAAAAACGCGGATATAAAATAATTGAAAGAAACATTAAACTAAGCTATCAAGAAATAGACATTGTTGCAAAACATGATAAAAAAATTATTTTTATTGAAGTAAAAACACGCACGTCAAAATATTTTGGTGTGGCCGAAGATTCTCTATATTCTTCACAAATAAAAAATCTAAAAAAAGCCATAATAAATTATTGCTACAAAAAACACAAAAACCTTTCTTTAATACGTTTAGATTTTATTGCTATTGATATTGATAAAAAAAACAAAATTATTAAAATAAAACATTATAAAAATATTTTTTAATAATCATAGCCTTAACTTGTTTCTTGAAAAACATAATTATGTTTTTCAAGAAACAAACACATAAACAAAAAATCACTAATTATTATTAGTGATTTTTATAATTTTAGTGGACCCAAGGAGACTTGAACTCCTGACCTCTTGCATGCCATGCAAGCGCTCTAGCCAACTGAGCTATGGGCCCAAAAAATTAATATTTTTTAAATAATATTAGCTAAATAAATAATTGGCTAATATTAAATTAATTCTACTATTACAGCAAACTTCTGTCCACAACAATGTAGACTTAAATCAAAATATAATCTAATCTTAAAATTATATTTATTATTCAACCAAGTGTCCCCACCACGAATTGAACGTGGATTTAGGACTTAGGAGATCCTCGTTCTGTCCTTTGAACTATGGGGACCGCCGTTCTGTTAAAAAATCAAAGCCGGCTTGTGGCTGGCTTAATTTTTTTATTACATCACCATGTTCTTTTTATATTATATAATTCTTTGACATATTGTCAATAGTAAAGTAAAATAAAAATTAATAGATAACTAAAATTAACTTTTCTAAAAATATGTTTAACAGACCAGATGTAAAAAAACAAGAGAATAAACAAGTCCCG
>CAZALZ010000001.1:46995-91372 GCA_964486475.1 uncultured Gammaproteobacteria bacterium
AACTAAAGACGCTGAAACAGTAATAGGTCCGTCAGTCACTGTTAAAGGCAATCTAAATAGTAATGGAAATATTATTATTGAGGGTATTTTAAAGGGAGGTATAAAAACAGCTGGGGGGGTGTTTGTAGGGAATAAAGCGCAAATAACAGCTGATATTGAAGCTAAAGACTCTCATGTGGGTGGGGAAATTCATGGAAACCTAAAAATAGAAGGTGTTTTGTCATTATCTTCCTCTGCTAAAATTTTCGGAGATATAGAATGTTCTTCTTTGTCCGTAGAAAACGGAGCAATAATTAACGGGAAATGCACAATGACCAAAGGGTATAAGCCAGAAAAAAGAATTGAGCCTGAAAACCAAGAAGAACAAAAAAACTAACCGAACAATCAATTTGGTTTTAATTAAATTAAAACCTACTTTTTATTTTATCAAAAAAAATCAACTATTTAATTAAAGTGGTTTCTTGTTTTTGTTTTTCTTTTATGTATGTTTATATATTTGACGATTTCACTAATCAAGCGAAATATCAAAAATCAATACAACAAATAAACAAAAGATTAACCGATTTGGGTCTAAACGGGAAGACCATCCATTTGGACGTTTCAAAAAATCTTAACAGCTCTATTGACGATGAAATAAGACGAGGTGTTAAAACAATTGTTGCCATAGGAAACGATCAAACATCCGTAAAAACTCTTAATGCGATAGCCTCTAGCAAAAACGACGAGAAGTGTTCCGTATGTTTAGGAATAATTCCGCTGGAGCTTAAAGAAAGTCCATTAGCCGGACTGCTTGGAATAAAAAATATTAATGATGCTTGTGAAATTTTATTGGCAAGAAGAATAAAAACTTTAAATACCGCCTCTTTTGGCAAAAAATTTTTTCTTTTCAAAACAGCCGCCCCATCCAACAACCTCTTATTAGAATTAGATAAAAATTTTATTGTGCACCCGGCAAAAGACGAAATGGTAGAAATAATAAATTCTCCTGAAAAAGAGTATTCAAATGAAAAAAAATTAACTTTAAAAATAAAAAATAAAAATTCCGAAAGTTTATTTTATTTTAAAGAAGCGATTGCCGCTAATCAAAAGAACCCTTTTATTATAGACGGTTGTTTGCCTATTGATCTTCCGGTAAAGATTAATGTGTCTGGGGAAAAAATAAAAATAATCGTCGGAAAAGATCGAATAATTGAATAATTAACGTATTCGCGATTTAAAAACGCGATTTAAAAAATTATGGCAAAAACAAGAGGAATCTATAAATGCGCCATTTGCGGCAATACTGTGGAGGTTTTATTCGCCGGCGCCGGACAACTGGTTTGCTGCGGCCAGCCGATGGAACTTTTAGAAGAAAAAACCGTGGCCAAAGAAGGCAAAGAAAAACATGTGCCGATTATAGAAAAAATTGACGACGGTTATTTGGTAAAAGTCGGATCTGTTCCGCACCCGATGGAAGAAAAACATTATATTCAGTGGATTGAAGCGGAAACCGATAAGGGGGTTTGTAAAAAATTTCTGAAACCGGGCGACGCTCCGGAAATGAAAGTTTGCGGCGAAGTCAAATCAGCGCGTGAATATTGCAACGTCCACGGACTTTGGAAATCGTAAAATTTAGCCAAATAAAAAACAGCTTTTAATCTTAGCTGTTTTTTTATCCCAAAAATTATTCCAAAAACATTTTTAAAAAATACATCAGAGTCAAGCCGAGAAGAAAAAATAAAAATGAAAACGCGACGATTTTATTTCGGCTTTCTTTGTGCAGTTCCGGAACCAAATCGGCGGCGGCGATATAGATAAATCCTCCAGCAGTTATGGCTAAAAGCGGATTTATAGCTTCTCCGATATTTTTAACCAAAAGAAAACCAAAAATTGCTCCCGCCACCGCAAATAAAGCTGATAAAAAATTAAATAGCAAAGCTTTATTTCTACTAAACCCGCCGTAAATTAAAATAGAAAAATCGCCAATTTCCTGCGGAATTTCGTGCAAAACAACAGCGATTGACGTAGCCAAGCCCAAATTAAAGTCAAAAGCGAAACTGGCCGCTATTACCAAACCGTCAATAAAATTATGCAGAGCATCGCCGACAAGGCTTAAATAAGTAAAAGAGTGGGTTTCGCAGCGGCCGCCTTCTTTATGGCAATGACGCCAGCGGATGACTCTTTCCAAAATAAAGAAAAGACAAAATCCGACCAAGATAAAAATCGGGAAATTTTCCTCGCCTTCTTCAAATCCTTCCGGAATTAAATGGATAAAGGCGTCGCCCATTAAGGCGCCGGCTGAAAAACCGACCAAAAGAAAAATTATTTTATTTAATTTTTCCGTTTTTATCGCCAAAAAAAGCACCCCGATTAAAGAAATCAGGCTGACAATTCCTGTGGCGAATAAAGACCAAAATAATATTTTCATATTTATTGTTTTATTTTACCTTTTAATGCGTTTAGACGCAAGACAAAATAATTATGCAAAACATTGACTATTTTTTAACGCTCTGGTATTCTCTTATTTAGTATTCCCAAAATACTTTTAGGAGCGGTAGTTCAGTTGGTTAGAACGCTGCCCTGTCACGGCAGAGGTCGCGGGTTCGAGTCCCGTCCGCTCCGCAGGTCGCAACAAAGCGAGGTTAAAGCCTCGTTTTTTGCTTTATCTAAGGGGTTTTTGTTTAGTTCGAGCGTTAAATATTTTCGTTCAATCGGTTTTATATCTTTTTCTATCGGTATAAGCCAATTATTGGCTTGTATAAGCAGTTTTTTGTCTTTCAATTCTTGGTTCGAGCCTATTCGTAAAAGTATATCTTTTTTAACGCTATTGTTTCCCGCTATGAATTTCGCTCTTGCCCTGTCGGCGAATTTTACATCCTCAATCAGTTTTTCAATTTTGTTATTCTGTTTTTTGTATTCTTGTATTTTCTGCTCTGTCTTTAATAGTTCGGTTTCATAATCGTTTTTTTGTTTGATATATTCTTCATCCGAAATCAAACCTCGGCAAGTCATTTTAGTCAGATTGATTTTTTCAAGCTTTATTTCTTCCGCTCTTTTATCTAAATTCTTGATAACCGTTTCATTATCGTTCGGGTTGTCTTTTTTCATTTCTTCGGCTATATCAAAGAATAGTTTTTTAAAGTCGGTCTGAAATTCGAAACCTGCCAGTTTTCTGTCAATTTGTTCTTCCAGTCCTTTGACCTCAATAGCGGGCTGTAAGCACTTATGAGAGGGCTTTTTATGCGTGCAACGGTAATATATGTATTCAGTCTGTTTACCGTTTTTTAATATTTTTGTCTTTTTGTCAGCACAAACCAAACAACCACATTCAGAACATCTGATTATTCCCGAATAAGCGAAGTTATGGACTCTTTTTCTCGGCTTTCCATTTCTGCCGAGTGATTGCTGTATCCTGTCGTATTCTTCCAAAGTAATCATGGGCTTATGCTTGCCTCGTTTTTGCAGTCCGTTGTATTCAATAATACCCGCATAAAATATATTGGTAAATATCCTATACAGGGAACTTCTTGATAGCTTTCCGTTTTTGTTTCTTCTGGTCGTTTTCGGCTTGAAATTCCATTCATTATTCAACTTGTCCAAAACATCGGGAACGGAACAATTGCCTACTAGCATTAAATCAAAAGCCTTGCGGATAATTTTAAATCTCTCTTTATCGACTTCAATCGTGCTTAATCCGCCATTTCTCACATTAACATATCCATTCGGACACATATTCGGTTGCCAGCCCATTTCAAACTTCTTTTCCAATCCTCGGCGAACATCTTTTCCTAGTTTGGAAGAAAAATATTGCGATTGCGATAAGGCCAACTGCAACATCATTATGCCCTCGGGGCTATTGTCAAAATTATATGAGCCGAATTTCAGATCGGCTATAATTCCAGTTCGGACAAAATAGGTGATAGTGGACGCTTCAATCTCGTTTCTAGAGAGTCTATCGGGATGCCACGCAATTATTCCTTGTGCTTCGCCCTTTTGTATCCTTTTAACCATTTCGTCAAATACGGGGCGATTATACGGCTTAAAAGCCGAATGTTTTTCTTCCATAATTTCCACAATATCAAGATTGCCAAAAAACTCTTTTACTTTATCCATTTGACTAGAAATAGATAAAGCCTGTCGTTCTTCGCCCTCGGTGGACTTGCGGACATAAGCGAAATATTTAATTGTATTTTCTTTTTTCATAATAAAAGCTAATTAAAAACAAAAAGGGACGGTTCTGGCTAAACCAACAAATTACCCGAAGATAATTTTTGTCGGACAGAAACCGCCCCTTTTTGGGGACAAAAATAATAAAATCCTCGGGTATTTTATTGTGTTAGTTTAGCACTTAAATATTATCAGTATTCTTTTAATTGTTCAAGAGCTTTTAGCTCGTTTTCAGTAAAGGGGCTATATATTATCTGCCCCAGTATAACCATATCCGTGCATTGTCTTGTCGCTTCTTCACGATTTAGTTCCTCTTTATACACTTCTTTGTATAATCTCTGAAATTCCAAAACATGCTTTTCCGTGAGTCGCATTTTTTTGTTGTTTAGGTTCAAGCCACAAATAACTATGTTTATCAGGCAGGGTATAGGCAGAATAATCTATATTACCCGCATATTCGCTAAAAAAGGTTTTAGAAAATATCGGTTCAAGTCCTTTTACATATCGGTTGTAAAAGTTAAACGCTTCATATCCTATTATCTCAATAGGTTTGCAGAGTTTTTGAGAACAAAAGAATTTCTTTTTGCAAAACATCCGCTTATCAAACATATCTTTGCCCAGATATTTGCAGAAATACGCTCCCATATTGCTAACTTGTTCAACATCCTTAATCTTAATGAATCCATACTTCCAATATCTAAGAGCAAACCACCTTTCCCACTCAAATAATTCTTTCAAACTGTTTGTTTCAGGCATTTTGATATTGCAGAGTAAATGATAATGAACCGAACCGCCGTTCTCTTTCTTCCTGCCGTAATAATCGACATCTTTCTGAAATTCCGCCACGGCGATATACGCAAAATCCTTTCTTCTTCTCGCTATTCTTTTCATCGCTTGGTTGAAAAGATAATTAGCCTCATTTAATTCCGTGGTGCTTTCGGCAAAAGTAAGCGTTAGGAATTTGTCTAAGTGCGGATTGGCATTCGTCAATCGGCGTATATTTGTGCGAGTCCGAGAAACGGAAAACTTGCTCTTTGCTTTCAAGCCCGCTTCCCATTCCTCAATTCGTTTGAGTTCTTTTTTGTATTGTTTTATGCTTAGCTGTCCCTTAAAGGGTTTTTCTCTTTTATTCTTTTGTTCTCGTCTTTTGTATCCTCTTAATATTTCTTTATCTCTGTATTCATAGACTTCAATTTCTCTTCCCGACTTTATCACTTTAAAGTCGTAAGTTTCAGCCATAGGTTTAAGTTGTTAAATGAGCCAATACAATAGTAGCCGTTATTAGCGGTTAGATGTGTGCATATAATCCAGTTATATGCAAAAGAAGAAAATATTTGTTGCTCATTGTTTAGAGAGTTAAAAGCCAAAAAAACTATGTTCACGTTAACAGGCATTCGGACTTTTTGTTTTTCGCTTTCCGCATTCGGCGAGAAATCTTTTTTCGGCGGTCGGACAAGCCCGCCGAAAAAAGATTATCAATCGCTCGAAACAAGCGGGAAAAGGCCATAAAAAACAAAAAACCCCGAAAATAGGGGCTGTGTTATATTGGAATCCCTAGCAAGTACTGATGTCTCCAATTCGATACAATCTCTTTGTGGCTCTTAATCGAATCTATAAAATAGCATAGCAAAGAAAATAGCGTTTGTCAATGTGGAAAAAGTTGTTATTAAAAGAATATTTATTTTTTAAAAAAACCAATAAATATAATAATAAAAGACAATATTATTGCATAAAAAAGAAAGCTAGGAGCTTTTCGATCTTTTTTTATTGACATGATAATAGCAGATATACCGATAGAGAGAAAAAGAATAGCTTCTCCTATGCCCATTATCCATAATTTACCGTTATTCCATAACTCATCAATCCCCGTTGTAATAAAAATTAAAACAAAAGAACAGACTAACAAGCCAAATAAAAAAATAAAAATTGAAAAAATTCTATTAGTTTTAATCATATAGTTTTTGAAGTTTAATTATATAAATTTTACTATTTTTTTAGGAAGCCTCGCGCTAATTTTTAACGCGAGGCTTGTTGAAAGGATTATTCAATCCATATTACGGATTCATATGTTGTTGGTTCGTAAGGCCAAACACAAAAGAATATAGTCCAATATCCAAAGCATGCTCGTATATCATTATCACTGTATACTCGAGAAGCTGTTGAATTACTTATATAACAACTTGCATAAGCATTAGTCCCCCTAATTCTTAAGCTCGATCTATTTGAATAAGAATTGGGCACATAATATTGTGCTATGAAATCTGCTGGCCATTCCGAGCTTCCACCATTACACATCCATCCGTATGCCTCTGCATCTCTGAAAATTGAATAAGGATAATATCCACCACTTCCCGAAGTTTCCTCGATAAATTCGACTACATAAGTGTCGGTTATTTTCGGAGATATAGCCTTTTGCGGAACATCTGATTCTCCATATTTTTCTTGTATGTCTTTTATGGAGATGTCAGTCGGATGACATTCTTTGTTTCGTGATTCAATAATGGCATTCAAATTTTCCGGCGGTATTTTTTCGTGAACAAGACCAACAAATGCGGCATGTTGTTCTTTATCCAACATAACCAACGTTTCTTGAACTTCACAAGTGAGACCGCTTTTGCAAAACTGATCAAAAATTTCTTTTACAGAAATTTTGTCTTTTGCATATGTGTTATTAACCACGGCAAATGCTAATACGATAATGATTGTAAGACTTTTCACTTTTAACCCTTTCTTTTTAGGTTTACTTTGTTGTTGGATTTAAAGAACAAATATTTCAATAAATAATTTACCCCCTTTCTTTTCTTTTTTAGGTTTATTAATTATTGATAATTTCATTATACATTTTAAAAATATTTATAGCAATACTCATAGTACAACCTTTTTATCATAGATTGTTTCTAATACGGTTGATAACTCTCCGCAAAGACCTATAGTTTAAGCCCATTTTTTGCCATGGGCTTTTGTGTTATAATATATATAACAACAACATCAATATGTTTAGAAAAGATTTTTTGAAAAAATTAGGCTTTTTCCCGAAAAATAATACAAGCGGAATTTTTTATAAAAATTATAAATTTGCGGAGGATTATTGTATAGAGATTGATTTTAAAGAAAAGAAATTTAATTTTGGAAATAAAATTAAAGCAGAAAGTGGGACAACTTTAAATTTTTCTCAGGAAGAAAATTGGGTGGTTTTTGAGTGTGTGAATCGTCTTTTAGATAAAGGCTACAAGCCGGAAGACATAGTTTTAGAAAAAATTTATCCGACTGGACACGGTACCAGTGGCAGATTAGATATTTTGGTTAAACAAAATAAAAAAGCTTATTTAATGATTGAATGTAAAACTTGGGGCCAAGAATTTGATAAAGCTTTTAAAAAATTAAAAAAAGATGGTGGACAACTTTTTACTTATTTTCAGCAAGATAGAGATGCGGAATATTTAATTTTATATACTTCTAAATATGATAACAATAAAATTGAATATGTTAATGAAATTATAAAAATTGAGGATTCATACAGAGAAACCAGTAATGTCAAAGATTTTTATGATAGATGGAGCAAATTAACTTCTCAGAATGGCTTATTTGATATTTGGGTTAATTCTTATGATTTTCAAAGTAAAGCCCTAACAATAGATCAACTAAAAAATATCACCCAAGAAGATAGTAGTTTTATTTTTAATAGATTTTTAGAAATTTTAAGACATAACGTTGTTTCTGATAAACCAAACGCATTTAATAAAATTTTTACATTATTTTTGTGTAAAATAGTTGATGAAAACAGGAATCCTGATGATCAACTCAATTTTCAGTGGATTGAGGGAGTAGATAACAATATTTCATTTCAAAAAAGATTAACCGATTTGTATAAAAAGGGAATGCAGGAACTTTTGTCAAAGGAAGTTACTGATATTAGTGATGATGAATTTAATAAAAAGTACGGTTCGTTAGATAATGCTGTTAGGGAAAATATTTTAAGGGAAATAACAAAAATTAGGCTACAAAAAAATAATGAATTTGCAATTAAAGAAGTTTTTGACGAAGAAACTTTTGAAGAAAATGCCATAGTTTTAAAAGAGATTGTTGAATTGTTGCAAATTTACAGAATTAGATATGCCGAAAAACAACAATATCTTAGTGATTTTTTCGAATTACTTCTAACCACTGGCTTAAAACAAGAATCTGGACAATTTTTTACCCCCATCCCTATTGCCAGATTTATTTGTCGTTCAATTCCTTTAAATAAAATTACAGAAAAAAAATTATTAGCAGGCAATTCTGATGATTTACTGCCAACCATAATAGATTACGCCACTGGTAGTGGACATTTTTTAACCGAATCAATGAATGAAATTCAAAATATAATCCAAAACATTGATGAACAAAAATTAAAACCCCAAGTTAAGCGTGAAATCAGTAGTTGGAAAATTAAACCATTTGACTGGGCGTTTTCTTATGTTTATGGTGTTGAAAAAGATTATAGACTTGTAAAAACCGCAAAAGTTGGGTGCTATCTGCACGGGGATGGCGTTGCACAAGTTATTCATAGCGACGGACTTGGTAGCTTTTTAAATACAAAAGAATATAAGAATAAACTAAAACATAGTGATTCAAATTTTCTTCAAGATAATAAAAAATTTGATATTGTTATATCAAATCCGCCTTATTCAGTATCAGCATTTAAGTCTAATTTAAAAAGAGAGTTTGCAGAAAAAGACTTCGAGCTATATAAGTATCTAACAGACCAAAGTTCTGAAATTGAATGTCTATTTGTGGAAAGAACCAAACAATTATTAAAAGACAATGGAGTGGCAGGGATAATTTTGCCCTCAAGTATCTTAAATAATTCGGGCGTTTATACAAGAACTCGAGAAATAATTTTGAAATACTTTGAAATAATTTCTATTACCGAATTAGGACCAAACACATTTATGGAAACTAGGACCAGCACTGTAATTTTATTTTTAAAAAGAAGAAATAATTATGACTGGGAAAACATAGAAAATTCCGTAGACCAATTTTTTATAAACTTAAAAGATGTAGCTGTAAATAATATTGAGAATGTTTTTTCAAAATATTTAAAATATGTGTGGAAAAACATTTCTTTTAGGGATTTTATTACTTTACTAAAAAGAAAGCCTAATAACAAAATATTAAATCATGAAATTTATAAAGAATATGAAAAGAATAAATTGAACCAAGAAGAGTTACTTGATAGCATAATAAGAACAGAAAAAGATAAATTACTTTACTTTATTTTAGCCTATAATCAAAAAATTGTCCTTGTGAAGTCTGATGAATCTGGCATGAAGGATTTAGAAAAAGAATTTTTGGGGTATGAATTCAGCAACAGGAGAGGACGTGAAGGCATACATGCAACCAAAAAAGGAAAAGGTATTGACGAATGTACAAAATTGTTTGATCCAATTGCTTTAGATAATCCTACAAAAGTAAGCACGTATATTTATGATGCTTTTAAAAATAATTTTGATAGAGATATTGACGAAAGTTTAAAAAATCACATATCAAGAATTAATCTAATTGATATGATTTTTTGGGATAGAAATAACTTTGAAAAAAATATCAACTTAAATGTTAATGAAAAAATTGATTTTGAAAAAATTTGGGAATCTAACCAACTAATTTTCCTCTCTGAAATTGCCAACATCAAAAAAGGAACATCAATTACAAAAGAAAAAATAAAAGGGGGAAAAATTCCAGTTGTAGCAGGTGGACAAACACCGGCATATTTTCACAATCAGTCAAACAGAAAAGGAAAAATTATAACTGTTAGCGCTTCCGGTGCGTATTCAGGATTCGTAAATTATTTTGAATCTCCTATTTTTGCCTCCGATTGTAATACTATAGAATCTAAAGATAAAAAAGTTTTTTCAACGAAGCTTATTTTTGAATATCTAAAAAGCATTCAAGATGTTATATATAAATTACAAAGGGGACAAGCGCAGCCGCATGTTTATGGCGATGATTTGGCAAAAATAAAAATACCATTCCCAAAACAGGAAACTCAAGAAAAAATAATAAAAGAGATTGATGAATTGGAAAAAAAGGCAAAAACGGTTGTTATAAAAAATTTGCAAGAAGAAAAAAATAAAATTTTAAAAAAATATTTGTAGTTATTAAATAATATTTAAAAGACAGGGCTTATTTAAGTCCTGTCTTTATTTTATAAATTTCCTTTACTTTTTTACCAATTTAAGCTATATTTAAACTGCTAAACCACAATAAAATAATCCCGAATGACATGTGTTATATTAGCACTTCGTCGTTTGCTTACAGGAACGGGCATTCCGACCTAAGCAAGCGGCGTCTTTCGGGACACCTATTGTGGTTTAGCGACCAGGTCGGGTGTCCGTTTTTGTTTTATAAAATCGGCGCCGCGCCTCTTTAAATTTATGAAAAATAGCTTAAAGAATATTTACGGCTTTTTAAGCGGCGTATTTTGGGTGCTTGCCGGAATTATTTTGGTGCCGTTATTGCTGATTGTCGCGGCTTTTGCCAAAATATTCGGTCTTTCTGATGAAGATGAAAAAAAATATTTAAACTACAAGTAATCTTCTAGTAAATATTAAATTTGGCGACAGCTGTTTTATTTCTTTTTTTCTTTTGTTTTGATATTATATAAGCAATAAATTATAATTCAAAAATATGAGGAAAATGGAAAAATTAACAAGCTTTGCAATAATGTTTTTATCAAGCCTGATATTTCTGATAATATACGGATTCACTTTTTTTGTTGTCGGAGTTGCCATAAGAGAAAACGGTATCGGAACATACTTGCTTGAATTTATATTCGTATCAATACCATTATTAATATCGTCCGTTTTGCTCGCCCATGTTTTGCTTTTGATAAGCGGGAAAATAAAAGCAAGCAAGACGGCCGGTTTCGGTTATCTGGCTCTTTTTATAACAACTCTCTGCCTTATATTCAATTTATTGGCCACTTACTCCGGAAATTGGCTCGGTTATTTGTTGATAGCCATGTTCTCGGCAACTTTTTTGCTGTTGTTTTACAGAAACAAAACAATGCATCAATAAATTTTATATTTTCGGGCTGATTAAAAAATGTCGCAAATTTATTTCCGCGGCGTTTTTTATTTTATAGAATTTGTTGTATTATTAAATAATAAACAGGTTTAATTTTTTATCAAATTAAAAATATGACTAAAAACAAAAAAATTTTAATAATTATTTCTCTGATTCTCTTGATCGCCACCGCGGCAATTTTCAATAAAGATTATTGCTGCCAAAAAATCAAGCATTTGACCTGCAAAATAAAAGGGGGAAATTTTAACTATGCCGAAGGCTATTGCCATTTCAAAAACAAGCTTAGCATAGAAAAAAATATATTCGGCCTTCAAATCAATATACCGGAAGAAGAAGCGCAAATTGCCGTTTTATTAAACAGAAAAGGCGACAATTTAAGCGGCGACATCTTGGATTCAAAAACCAACAGCAGAATAAACGGCAGCGTTACCGCATATCCTGAAAAAATAAATACGCTGGACAGCATTTATGAATTTTCCATGCCTTTTATGGTTGAATATAGCCATAATAATGATAAATATTATTATTTAGGCTTGTTTCAAGGAGACACTTCAAACTCTCTTGAAAGTGGCTACTCGTTTTATGACAAAATTACCCACATAGGTTCTTATTTTATCGGCAAAAACATAGAATTGGGCGACACGATATTGGGCAAGCACGGACTGCATGATGGGGAATTTTACGGGACGATAAGCCTGCCTGTTTTCCAAGAATATTATGAGAATGTCCATGAAAAAAAAGAAGTGGAACTTAGGATTGATCAATATAAACAATCAAAATTTTATTTGTACGAAGACTGCGAAAAAACCGGCGAATTAATAGCAAAAACAAGGGGCGACGGAAAGTCTTACGAACTTTGCGTAATGGAAAGCGGCGGAATATGCGCCCCGGAAGCTTATAAAAGAGGAGCGTGCCCGATGGAAGGTTTTAAAGTTGATGAATTTATGTTAATTCAAGATCGTGATAATATTCCATACAATATTGAAGCTAAAGAGTATTGTCTGGCAACGGGAAAACTTAATGTTGACGGAACTTGCCAAGTGAATTTGCAAAAAACCTGCCCGATGGAAAATTATTATAACGGTGAGTGCGATTAAGTTAAGTTTTATTATTTATACGTTTAAATAAAATCCTGGTTTCGGCCAGGATTTTTGTTTATTTAAGTTAAAATTTTAACTTTTTATTTTTTATCAACTCTTTTTCCAAATCAAAAACTAATCTTTGCCAGCGCTGGCAGGTATTTTCCAAAAAATAATAATGGGAAATATAGAAAATTTCCATTATTAAAATCAGTAAAAAAATAATTAACAAATGAACGCTGCCGAGAACCGGCGCCAGCAGGCCGAAAAGCAGACAAAAACCGCCGAAAAACAAAGTTATTAAAAGATGAATTAGCCGCTCGTGCTGCAAAAAGGCGATTTGGCGGACAAAAATCCCTAAAATTTCCCGGCGCTTGGCCGGCGCGGATTTTTTCCAGCGGGCGATAATTTCTTTTTCGGTTTTTTTGTAAAAATTCTCCTTGTTTTTCATGTTCATATTATAACACATTTATTATCAACAGTTTATAAACAGCTTTTATACTTTTAAGCCTTGGCGCGGATTGGTATAATTAACTTTCGGGCAAGTATTTGCTTTTTTATTTTTATTATTCTAATATACCCTTAAATAAACCCGTTAACTTTTTTTATGAATAACGAACAAATTTGGCAAGCGGCTTTGGGGGAAATTGAGCTCAACCTATCAAAAGCCAATTTTACAACTTGGTTTAAAAGCTCTTTTATAATTTCTTACGAAAACAATCAAATTATCTTAGGGGTTCCAAACGCTTTTACTAAATCTTGGCTAGAAACCAAATATCACAAAGAAATAATTGCGGCGATTGAGCATGTTGTCAATCAAAAAATAGAGGGAATTATTTATAAAGTTGAGACCCGCAAAACACCGACAGCATCCGGAATTTTAGAAAAAATGCACCTAAAAAAGAAAAAAGAGGATATTGACGAAACTAATCCTGTTTATAAAGCTCCGATTAATAACCGTTTTGGGCTCAATCCTCGTTATACTTTTGATTCTTTTATAGTTGGAAGGGGCAATGAATTGGCTCACGCCGCTTGCCAGGCGGTGGCCAACAATCCTAATCGGATTTATAATCCATTATTTATTTATGGGGGTGTTGGATTGGGAAAAACCCATTTAATACAAGCAATTGGTAATGAAATGGCCAAAAGAACCAATAAAATCCTTTACACTACCAGTGAAAACTTTACCAACGACTATGTTAATTCCGTCCGAACAGGAAAGGCTAAAGAATTTAAAGAAAAATATCGAAGTCTTGATCTGTTATTAATAGATGATGTTCAATTTATGGGTGGAAAAGACGGTACTCAAGAAGAGTTTTTTCATACTTTTAACGAATTGCACCAAAGCGACAAACAAATAATTCTAACCTCGGATAAACCGCCAAAAATGATTCCAGCCTTAGAGGCCAGACTTTCCTCTCGCTTTGAATCCGGAATGGTGGCGGATGTTTCTCAGCCGGATATTGAAACAAAAATGGCTATTTTAGATAGAAAATTAAAAGAAAAAAATTACTTTTTAGAAAACGAAATTTTAAAGTATGTAGCGGAAAATATTAAAAACAACATTCGTGAATTAGAAGGAGCTTTAAATAAAATAATTGCTTTTCATGAATTTAACCACACCCCGCCAACAATAAAAACAGTTAAAAGTATTTTGGGTGATTTTTTAATTAGCGCTCAATCCAGATCAATAACTCCACGAGATATTTTAGATGCTGTTTCAAAATATTATTCAATTGATTATAAAGACATAATTGGAGATGGAAGAAAAAAAGAATTGGTTTGGCCGCGCCAAATTTCCGTGTTTTTAATGCGTAAAGAAATAAACTCATCTTACCCAACAATCGGCCAAGAACTTGGGGGACGCGACCACACTACCGCCATGCATGCTTTTAATAAAATTTTAGATGAAATAGAAAACAAAGAAAACGATAAAGTAGTTCAAGAAATTGAATCTATTAAACAAATTCTTTACAACTCTCCGGTGTAATTTTTAAATTTTAATTGTTAAAAATTTGTTAATAACGCCTTTTTTAAAGATGAAGTGGTTGTTGAAAGTTTTTAATATTTTGTTAATAATCTTTAAAAAATAAAAATTATCAACAAAGTTTATTTTTTTTCTCAACACCAAATTTAAAACATATCAACAAGTAAAAAAAATAAATACCGCCAATATTAAAAACTAAAACAAATATACACAGAAAACAAACCCCCTTATTAATACTATTATATATATTATTTAATTAATTTATAAATTAATATGAAATTTTCCATCTTAAAAGAAAACTTAAAACAAGGATTATTTTCCGTTGGACACTTAGCGGGAAAAAATATTAATTTACCAATATTAAGTAATATCTTAATAAGCGCCAAAAAAGACAGTTTAAAATTAATAACAACAAACTTAGAAATTGGGATAACTTATTTTTTAAGAGGTAAAGTTGAAGATGAGGGGTCTGTAACAATTGACGCTAAAATTTTTTCTGATTATATTGGGTTACTTCCTAATAAAAAAATAGATTTTTTAAAAGAAAATGGTTTTTTAAATATTGTTTGTGAAAACTATAAAACAAAAATAAAAACCGACAGTGCTGAAGAGTTTCCCTTAATTCCTGAAGTAGAGAGAAAAAATCAAAAAAAAGTTGATATTGTGGAATTAAAAAAAGCTTTAGCAAAAACAATTTTTTCTGTTTCTAATAATGAGGCTAGGGCTGAATTATCCGGGGTTTTATTTTCTTTTGAAAAAAACAAATTAGTTTTGGCCGCCACGGATAGTTATAGGTTGGCGGAAAAAGAAATAAGTTTAATTAATGATCAGTCTGATGATGTTGAAAATCAAAAAATTATTATACCAGCCAAAACGGTTCAAGAAATTTTACGCATAATTTCTGGTTTGGAAAGTTCCGGAATAAATGATGTGGTTTTTTATATAAATGATAATCAAGTGTTGTTTTCCGCTGATGGTGCTGAAATCTTTTCTCGATTAATAGAGGGACAATACCCTGATTATAAACAAATTATTCCAACCTCCGTAAAAACCACGGCGATTGTTAGCCGCGCTGAATTGGTTAGGGCGATTAAGGCATCGGCTTTGTTTTCTAAAACAGGAATAAATGATATTAATCTTGATTTTCCAGAGGGACAAAATAAAATAATTGTTTCATCCGCCTCCGGAAGTTCCGGTGAAAATATTACATCAATTGAAGCTGAAGTTCGCGGTGATGATAATGGTATGGTGGTAAATTATCAATATTTATTGGATGGGTTAAATAATATTGATGAAGAAAATATTAAATTAGAAATTATAGATAGCAACACTCCTTGTTTGATTAAGCCATTAAATGAAAAAGGATATTTATATATAATTATGCCGATTAAACAATAGTGTTTTTGGTTTATGAATCAAAATTTATATAAAAATTTTAACTAATTTTTAATAAAATAACAACAACTTCGCATATAACTTGTTAGACAAAATTGCTCCAAGTATTCGCAACTTCGTCTAACAACGAATATGCGGTTCGCAAGCTAAATAAAATTATTTTTTTACCAAGTAAATAAACATTATGAAAAAACTACTTATCGTCATATCCATTTTTATGATTTTTTTGACTACTGGCTGTGCTAACAAAACTGCTGTAAAAAATGAAGATTTTGATGCCAAACAATCATGCGCACAAAATAAAAGTCAGGCAGAGGAAAATATTAAGGATATTGAAAATATTAGCACTAACGACAGCCTGTT
Organism: uncultured Gammaproteobacteria bacterium; assembly: GCA_964486475.1. Taxonomy (GTDB): domain Bacteria; phylum Patescibacteriota; class Patescibacteriia; order Patescibacteriales; family WJLG01; genus JBAZHE01. The sequence continues at coordinate 63,031 of CAZALZ010000001.1, forward strand.
TATGAATGAGGTTATTTTCAATAAACAGTCAAATTCATGTATTTATAGCTATAGAATCTATAGAAATGTAGGAGAAAATCATAAAAATGGTATCTACGATTACTTTAGCAACAAGGTAATATTTTCATGCGAGGAAACTGCTAATATTTCCGAAAAAGCAGAATGTCAAAAAAATCATTACGACAAAGTCGAGGAATTAAAAAAATAATTTTATTCTTAACGCTTGCTCACCCAAATTTTTGCTTCGTTTCACTCCGCAAAAACTTCGCATATTCGTAAACGTTATACGCAATTCAAAAAATATTTTTCTGATAATAAGGAGTTTTGATAGGCAAGAAATAAGAATAAATTTGTTTTTTATTTATTTGTCAGGGGAATAAGGTGTTTTCTCCGCTCCGCTCCGAAAACGATTTATTTATAAATAACTATAAAAATATGGAACAACAACAAATCAAAAAAAAGAAAGACCTGTTTTCGGGCAGGTTATCAAGAAAAAATTACATCATCGTCATCGTAGCCTACTTTGTGATCATGGTAGTTGCGACATTGGTCGGGGCAAATTCCGATGAGGCGGTACGCGGGGTTTTAACCCAGGCTTTTCCAATAGTTTTATCTTTGATAGTTTTAATTTTTACAGTTCGCAGATTACATGACGTAAATTTGTCGGGATTAATTATTTGGGTAACAATTTTAATTGATGTGCCTTTGGGATATTTATATCTTTGGCCCAGAGCTTTAAATATTTATCCGGCGACTTGGTTATTAACTCTTTTCTTAATGATAAAACCGAGCTTTAATGGCCCAAATAAATATGGAGAAGGAAGCGCATCTTCTCGAAAAGGCGGTATTGCGGCGTTAATAATTGCAATATTGATAGTGCTTGGCATGATTTTTGTCAGTATTCCTAAGTATTATTTTGCGTCTTCGGAAAAAGATTGCGATAGACTTTATGCGGTAAACCCAGCCCTACTAATTGAAAATCCGCGAGAATATATGAGGTTATCAGGACTCAAAAACGAGTGCGTTAAGAGAGTTAACAACAATAAAACGCCGCTCACAACATTTAAGAAGCCGCTTTCAGAAACAGTCGATGAGTGCGAAAAAGAAAATTATCATAAAGATACTTGTTATTTTTATCAAGCTGTAACCAAGAAGGATGTAAATTATTGCTATAAGGTAAATGATGGACAATTTTTTGATTTGTGCGCGTATGATATGGCCAAGGTGTTAAAAGATGAAACTTATTGCGGATATACTTCTGGTGATAATACTACTGTTGGCGCGAAAGTATTATGCAAAACAAAGATTGATACTTATAATTCTGAAGAATGCAGAAAAATGGATTGTGATAATTCTGATATTTCAATTGGTAAAACAAGAGATTGCTGTTTAAACTATCGTTGTAAATATAATGAAGTAGAAGAATGTAATAAAAAATATGGGTCAATTTTTAAAAGAGATGAGGTTGTTGATAGTCCTAAAATAATAGAGAAGTCCAAAGAAGATACGAGTGATCAAGAGATAATTAATGACGCTCAAAAACAAGGAGTAAGTCTTAATATTTCGGACCAAGATGAAATAAATGCATGGAGATACCCAGAAAGAGATGCGGATAATGACGGGATTACGAATATAGATGAATTTACAAAATATAAAACTAATCCCTTAAAAGCTGATACCGACGGAGACGGGTATAGTGACAAAGAAGAAATTGATTCTGGATATGACCCCTTAACATCTTACGTTAAAAAATAAATTTTGTAGCTAATCCAGCGGAAGGAGTTTTAATTTTTTAGGCATTCACCCCTTTAATTCCCCTCTGCTTAAAAAATTAAAACAAAAACAAATTTATTAGAAATAATGTAGCCTATCAAAATAATATTTATTGAAAAATATTATTTGAGCTGCGTATAACACGGCATATCTGGTTCAGAAATTTTGCCATATGGTATAAATTAAGGAACGCAAAATTTTTTCACCCATATTTGCCTTCGCTACGCTTCGGCAAACATCAGATATGCCGATATGTTAGGCAAAATGTTGCTCGCTTCGCTATTCGCTCGCGAGCTGTCTATTTTGCCTAACGGCTTCGGGCGAGGCCGGTTCGGCTCAGTGCCGCTCGCTGTCGCTCGCAACACTTCGCCCAACACGGCCTAAACGAAATGCCCGTCGGAAAACTCCGTTTTCCTCCGTTTTCCTCCGAGCACTTCGTTTATCCCGAAGCCGTTATGTGCAATTCTAAAATCTGCCCATCAAAAAATTAATAAACAAGCTCATCTAATTAATTCATATGGAATATCAAAGAATATATCAAAAAGATCCACTTCCAAAATATACCGAGTTAAGAAAATTCATTGGAAAAGCAATCTTACCTTTTGATGAAATTATAACTTTTCTTGATAAAAACTATGACTTTCAAAGAGAAATATATTTTGGCGGTAAAAACTTTGGTGTTATGGTAAGATATCGAAAGAACGGAAAAACCTTGATTCAAATTTTTCCAGAAAAAGACGGATTTGAAATAGTATTAATTTACGGAAAAAAAGAAAGAGAGATTTTTGAAAGTAGAAAAAAAGAGTTTCCAAAACATTTCACAAAAATATATGATAACACCAAAGAATATCATGACGGAAAGTGGGTGCTTATTAGAATAGAAAATAGTAAATACAATAATGAATTAATAGAAATGATTAAGATAAAGAAAAAGCCTATTGGCAACTAATTAGATGGATAGATTTTAGAACTTCTTCGTCGCTTCGCTCCTCGACCACGCTGCGCTCTCATTCCGCTTCGCTTCATTCGGGACACATAAAAAGGGATAAAAGGAAAATTGCTCGGCTCGCATTCTACAAAAAAGGCGTTAGCTATATAGCTAACGCCTTTTGATTATCAATTTTTAATTTACCATCACCGGCACTTCGTTGGTGTTTTTTATTTCTCCATTCCAACCATAAGCCTTGCCATAAATAACATATTGTCCGGAGGCCGGTTTTTTCCAAACTAAAGCGCTGTCGGTTTGACCGGCCGGGTAAACTTGCCCTAAAAATTCATCTTTATCATTGGCTCGTAAAAATACCTCTACTCGAGCTATGCGCGTCGGGTTGTTTGTCTCAATTTTGATATTGGTTGGAAAGTCAACCACAGAGAGAGCTAGTCCGCTTAACGGCCAGGTGACAGTGGCTGAAAAATCTTGCGGCTGGACATTTTCTGTTACTAAATTAAATTCAACGGAGTCTTCAGAGCAATTCCAAGCATCATCGCAAGCCCGAACTTTTAAATTATGGTAGCCGCCTGATAAAAAGTCTATCGGCTGATTGTTAAGATTAAAGAAATAGCCGGATTTTTCTATAAATAAGTTTCCGTTTAAATAATAATAGACATGGGCAAGTCCGCGTTTAGCTTCGGCGGAAACTTCAGTTGTTAAATAAGGCTCGGTTATAACGCCGTTGTTTGGCGGCCGGTTTATTTTAACCATCGGCTTGTTTTCCGGCAGATGTATGTTATCAGAAGCGGTTGGAGCAGAACCGGAAGCGATGAAATCAATAATTGCGGAATTTGTTGAAGAGGCGGCTATTTTTTCCGCCCATTCCTGTACTCTGTTTTCCCATTCTTTGAATTGCGGATCATTTTCCGGGTTTTCCGGAGCCGGACCGAGCGGGTCGTTTTTATCAATATAATAAAGAATTGAATGATGCTCGTTATAAATTTTTTCTTCCACTAATTCCGCCGGTGTGAACTCCGTTGCCAATAAACCGGTTATCTTGTCGATTTTTACCGGTTCGCCGGTTATTTTTCCGTCTAATATTGCTTTGCCGGTTTCGGGGATTTCCGGTTTTTTGAATTCTTCTACGGGCGTATCTCCTAAAACTTTTTTCATATAATAATTCCAGATCGATGCGGCCGATGCCCCCCCTGATGTTCCGGTGCCCATTTTGGAGTTATCGCTGTTTCCAACCCAGACACCGGCGACTAAGGAGGGGGTATAACCCATTGTCCAAGCATCGCGATAATCATTGGTGGTTCCGGTTTTGGCCGCCACCGGACGATTTGGCAAAAGCAAATTATTATATTCCCCGAAAATATAGGCTCGATTAGAATTATCGGAAAGAATATCGTTTATTTCTCGGGCGATGTTTTCATCTAAAACTCTTTCCTCGCTCGGCCGCCATTCTTCCAAAATTTTTCCATTGCTATCTTCCACTTTAAGAATAACCACTGCCGGATGGTAAAGACCTTCGCGCGCAAAAACTCCGTAAGCGTTAGTGTGTTCAAGAAGCTGTACTGAGGCGCCGCCCAAAGCCAGCGACAAGCCGAAGTCTTCTTTATTGTTCAAGTTAGTGTAGCCGAATTTTTTAGCTACTTCTAAAATAGTGTCCAGTCCGGCCAAGTAAATAGCTTTAACCGCCGGAATATTCAAAGAGCCGCCCAGCGCTTTTTTAATTTGAATAGGCCCATATTCTTTTAAATTATAATTATGCGGCTCATAAGGATCTTCGGGGTCTGATGAAAAATTAGTTTCCACATCGTAAATGATTGTGTTCGGAGTGTATCCTTTAGTAAAAAGCGTTGCGTAAACTAAAGGTTTTAGCGAAGATCCCGGCTGGCGATTATAAGAGGTTGCTACATTGTATTGGCCGTCAATTTCGTCGTTGTAATAATCGCGCGAACCGACCATTGCTAAAACTTCTCCCGTTTTCGGATCAATAGAAACCAGGGCGGCGTTAGATGCGCCAAGGGAGTTGTATTTTTTCTCCGCGCCGTCGTTCCCGGTTATTTTAGTGTTTTCCCACCATTGTTCTATAGCCTCTTCGGCTATTTCCTGTTTGTAGGTGTCGAGGGTGGTATAGATTTTTAAACCGCCTTGTTCTACGGTTTTTTCGCCATATTTTTCCGTTAGCAATTCTTTAATATACATTACAAAATGCGGCGCGGTAATATTGTTTTGCGGCGGATTTAGTTTTATTTCTTCTTCACGAGCTTTTTGAGCCTCTTCTTCTGTTATGTAGCCTTGTTCAACCATGTTGCTTAAAATTTTTCTTTGCCGGCCGATTAAGGCTTCGCGGTTGGCGGAGTAGTAGCTTGGGGCTTGGGGCAAGGCAGCTAAAACAGCGGCTTGCGCTAATGATAAATCGGCGGCATTAACGCTAAAATAGCGTTGGGCGGCCGCTTCTATTCCGTAAGCTGTTGATCCGTAAGGGATTTCGTTGAGATACATTTGCAATATCTCATCTTTTTTAAATTTTTTTTCAATGCGCCAAGCCAAAATCCACTCTTTGGCTTTTCTAATTATACTTCTTTCTGAAGTTAAAATAGCATTTTTGACAAACTGTTGAGTAAGAGTTGATCCGCCCTGGATTCTTTGTCCCCTGAGAGCTTGCCAAATTACTCCGCGCAAGATCCCCCAAACACTAATGCCTTTATGGTTATAAAAATCCTTATCTTCAATGGCGATAGTAGCTTGTTTTATATAGTTCGGCAAATCTTTCAATTCTATCATGGTTCTTTGCTCTTCACCATGAATATCATAAAGGATATGCTCTCCGGTGCGGTCGTAGATTTTAGTGCTTTGAGCGATTTCTCTGTCCATTAATTGATTGGGGTTTGGTAAGTCGCGCGAAACCCAAATAAAAAATCCGGTTATAAAAAGCACGCCTGAAACGAAAAGAACAGCGGCGATTTTTAAGGTTAAGGGGTTAAACAATATTTTTTTAAAGGTTGTTTTACCGGAAATGCCAGTATTCTTTTTTATTTTATGTCTATGCCAAGTTTTTTTGAAATTATTGTTGTCTTTCCAGGATTTTTGAAAATTCATACTTTTAAAAGTTAAAATATTAACTATATTATTATAACATAAAATTAATGTAAAGAAATCAAAAAAAGTTTAAATATTGCCGATTGACGTTTTTGTTTTTTTATGGTAGGTTTTTAACGTACCTTGAAAATCAACTTAATTATCCAGGGGGGATCAAGGGGGTTATATGAGTTACAATAGTGTGGTTTCTTTATTGTTGTTTTCTTTTTTTTCTTCTTTTTTTGTAAAGAAAAGAAGAAAAAAAAATGTGCCGGAGTGGTTTAATGTGGCACTTTTTATTGTTTATTTAATGTTGTTTTTTTCACCCACTTCCATTAAAGAGTCCGTAGTTTTTGCAATTATGTCGGATCTATGTTTTATTATATGGTGTTTGGCGGAGGAAAAAATCTATAGGCTTTTGGGTTTTGTTTTTGCCCAAATATTTTATTTGCTTATTTTCTTTGTAAACTTTGGTTGGGGGGTTGGAGTTTGTGCAGCCCTTATTTATTTAGTAATTTTTTTAATTAACCTGAATTTGTTTAGGTTTTTCCAAAGAAAAAATTGACCGGTCGGCGTTTCTAAAAAAAAGAAACGCTGATTTTTTTTATATTAAAATTTAAACAATAAAAAAATACTTGCTTAAAACGCAAGTATTTTTTATAAAAAACTATCTTCTATTGTCGCGTCTGGGGCTGCCGTGGTGCGGGCGGCCATTATTTTGGTGTCTATCATTTCCTCCGCGGTTGAACCCGCCGAATGCGCCGGCTTTTTGTTCTCCCTTGCGGTCTTTGTATAAATTTTCATTTTCAGGCATTTCTTTCATTGTTAGATTTATTCTGCCTTGATCGTCAATTTCATCAACCTTAACAGTTATTGTTTGCCCGACTTCCAATAAATCAGCCGGATTGCCGACACGATAAGGAGCCATTTTTGAAACATGAACCATACCATCATTTCCCGGAGTTAATTGAACAAAGGCGCCGAAGTCCATTAAGCGGACAACTGGACCGGTGAAAATTTCCCCGACTTTGAATTCATGGGTGATATCTTCAATTATTTTTACGGCCTTGGCGACGTTTTCAGCATTGACTCCGCAAACAAAAACCGAACCATCATCTTCAATATCAATGGAAACCTCTGTTTCTTCAATGATTTTATTGATGACTTTTCCTCCGGTTCCGATAACGTCGCGGATTTTGTCAGGATTAATTTTGAAAGTAATAACGCGAGGAGCATATTTGGAAAGTTCCGGGCGAACGGCCGGAATAGCTTCTTTGATAACATCAAGAATCTGCAAGCGTCCGGCGCGGCCGCGACTTAAAGCTTCTTTGATAATTTCTTCAGTCAAACCGTCGGTTTTAGTATCAAGTTGAATGGCGGTAATACCGATTTCCGTGCCGGTGATTTTAAAATCCATACCACCCTCGCCATCTTCCAAGTCTTGAATATCGGTTAAAACTTTCCAATTGCTCATATCTTTATTAGAAGCTAAGCCGATAGCTAAGCCGGCAACCGGGCGTTTTATCGGCACGCCGGCATCCATTAATGCTAAGGTGGAGCCGCAAGTGGCGCCCATGGAAGACGAGCCGTTGGACCCCAAAGTTTCAGAAACAACGCGGATAGTGTAAGGAAATTCGTCTTTAGTTGGAATTACAGGCAATAAGGCTTTTTCTGCCAAAGCGCCGTGGCCGATTTCGCGGCGGCCCGGACCGCGCATAAAGCCGGTTTCACCGACAGAATACGGCGGAAAATTATAATGATGCAAATAACTTTTCTTCCAAGTACCTTTGAGGCCTTCGAAATTCTGTTCCAAACCGGGCGCGCCCAAAGTGACGATGGACATTGATTGGGTTTCACCGCGCATAAACAAAGCGCTGCCATGATTGCGAGGCAAAAGGGCGACTTCTGACCAAAGCGGACGAACCTCGTCTAGGGCGCGACCGTCAACGCGTTTTCCTTCTTCCAAAATGGCGTTGGTAACTTCGGCATCAATAGCGCCTTCCACGGTTTTGTTGATAATCATTTTGCGGACTTCTTCTTCCAGACCTTTTTCAAACAAAAATTTATTCAATTCTTCCTTAATGGCAGCAACCGCGGCTTTGCGCTCGCCTTTGGTGTAATAGATTTTGTCAAACAAGAATTTTTTGACATTCTCTTTTAACCATTCATTGGCCATGTCAATCAATTTCTGGGTTTCTTCTTTTTTGGCAATGTCTTCGGCAGTCAGCATTTTCGGTTCTTCCGCTTTGGCGGCGCGGGCGACCAAGGCCTTGAATTGTTTAATTAATTCTACGGCCGGAGCCATTTCTTTTTGGCCTTCGGTAATGGCCTTATAGAATATGTCTTCCGGAATTTCGCTGGCGCCGGCTTCAATCATAATGGTTTTTTTGTCAGTGCCGGCAACGATCAAATCCATTTTAGAATTTTCCATCTGTTCAATAGACGGATTGAAGACCAGCTGGTCCTCTATCATGCCGACGCGGATGCCGCCGATCGGGCCATTCCATTCTAAGCCGGAAGTAGCCAAAGCGGCCGACGCGGCCAGTAAAGCGACGATGTCATAGTGATTTTCATTGTCGACAGAAAGCACAGTTACGACGACCTGGGTTTCTTTGCGGGAATCGCCGACAAAAAGCGGGCGAATAGAGCGGTCGATCATGCGGCCGGTTAAAATAGAGTCGTCGGACGGACGGCCTTCGCGCTTGATCCAGCGGGAGCCTTTGATGATGCCGGCGGCGTAAAGACGCTCTTCAAATTCTACGGTCAAAGGGAAGAAGTCAACATTCTTATCCTCTTTGGCCTGGGTGGCGGTGGCCAAGACGACGGTTTCGCCGTATTGGCAAAGCACGGCTGAGCCGGCCTGCGGGGCCAGCTTACCGGTACGGAAAGACAATTCTTTTCCGAGCCATTGTCCGGAGATTTTCTTTTCCCGGATGGGTTCTCTCATGTTTTTTGTGAGCCTGTTAGGCAAACTTCAGTCCTTTAATGAACTGCTTGTTTGCTTAACAAGCTGATTAATTAATTTTAAAATCTCAATTTTAAACTTTAAAACTTTTTAATTTATTGTTTATTGAAATAGATTTTTTTAGCATAAAATTTCAATAACTAAAATTATCTAATAAGAAATCCTCTATTGCCGCTTAGGTCTATAAAATCATCGGCGGCTTCTATGAGCTTAGCGGAGGCGGATTGCTGGAAAGCCATGATCTCAACGAGACAGCCTTTGGTGTTCTGTAAATATTCTACTAACGGTAAATAATCGCCGTCGCCGGTTACTAAAATTATTACGTCCAGTTTTTCGGATAGCTTGACAGCGTCGATGGATAAACCGACATCCCAATCTCCTTTTTTTTGTCCGCCGGCAAAAACCTGCAAATTTTTTATTTTAACTTCAAACCCCAAATCGGATAAAGCTTCAAAGAAGGGCGACTCATCGGTGTTTTCCGCCGCCACGACATAAGCGATAGCGCGAATTAATTCGCGGCCGGAGACCGCTTCTTCCAATATTTTTTTGTAATTTACTTTTTTGTTAAAAATGTTCTTGGCACTGTGGTACATGTTTGAGGCATCTACCAAAATGCCGACTCTTTGCTCCTTGTGTTTTATCATAGTTACTCGCTTCGCTTGAGCCGCGCTACGAATGCGGCACACACGAATATTTTATTTCAAAAATTCTTTTAAAGGGATGCGAGGTAGATTTTATTTTTCTATCTCGCAAATATTTATACAAACTGGCAAACATCTCTTTTGAATACCAACCATGGCATTCTCTCGGGATTTATGTGTTCTTCCCACCATTCCGCCGCTTCAACCGCTCCTTTGTCTTTGAGTGCTTGAATTGCAATCGTTGTTTCTATTGAGTAGCCTCCGGTATTTTCCGGTCTGCCGCCAAGTACGCCGGTTTCAATGGCGAATCCTGGAGTGTTTTCAGCAATCGGCAGAATGATATCAATCCATTCTTTTCTTACCCATTCTGGAGCTTGTCCGGGCGGAATTGCAATTATTTTAATTTGTTGTGCCATTTAGACACCTCCTTTTTTTGTTTAAGGGAACATTCCCTTTAAAAGAATTTTTGATTTTTTTATTTCTAACAATATGGGCTCGCGACAAAGAAGTCCGAGCCCATATTTATGAAAATTATTTTTCTTCTAAAGCGTCCTCTTCCATTTCTTCCTTCATTTTTGCTTCGGCCAAGCGGGACAGCTCGTCTTCGCGCTCTTTATCTTCTTGCATTTTTTTGGCAATTTTCAGTTTTAATTTTTCAGCCACATCTTTAAAAGATTCTTCATTTTCTTTTTGCAAGTAGCGCAATAAACGGCGTCTCTCCCCTACTTTTTTTAAAAGGCCGCGGCGGGAAGAATGATCCTTGCGGTGTTCCTGTAAGTGTTTGGTTAATTGTTTAATTTCTTCGCTTAGAATGGCGATTTGCACTTCTGTGGAACCGGTATCAGACGCGTGGGTCTGAAATTTTTTAATGATTTTTTCCTTTAGTTTTTTATCCAACATAGGATTTCTTGTCCCGATCCGAGAAAAGGGCGGAAAAGTCCTTATCCAAGAAGGGGTTTTATTAATTTTTTTGTGTCATTCCTGCGCAGGCGGGAATCCAGGCTTTTGTTTTAAGTACAAACTTTCTGGGTCCCCGTCTTCACGGGGACGACATTTAATATAATGAGAATATCATATAATTTTAGTATTTGTCAATAGTTGATAGATAAAAATAGTGGCCGCAGAAACTGTGTTCTGCGGCCAATTATCGGGAAGAAAATCACGGCGTGTATGTGATTTTCATTCCCAGCATCGCCGATTCCCCCCACTCTTTTTCCTCATATTGGAAGAAATTGTACCCAATATTGGTTGAGAGAGAAAATTTTTCTTTCTTTTTAAAAGAACTGTATTAGTAAATCAATACAGCTTAACATTTTGTATTAATTTTGTCAATAAATAGATTTGCCAAAATAGGAAAATTCTTTTAGAATGAGATTATGCAAGAAATAATTTTAGAAATTATTAAAAATAAGCCAAAAAGTATTGAGGAGTTAAGTAAAATAAAACGAATTTTGGCGAAAAAGTATAATATTTCGGTTTTGCGCAATTCCGATATTCTTAAAGAATATCGGTCTTTGGTTTTGTCTAAAAAAATAAAAAACAATGAAATATTAGAGAAATTATTGCGAAAAAGGGCGATTAGGACGCTTTCCGGGGTGGCGCCGGTGGCGGTTTTGACTAAGCCTTGGCCTTGTCCGGGGAAATGTGCTTATTGCCCGCACGAGAAAGATGTTCCGACGAGTTATTTGTCTAACGAACCGGCGGTAATGCGCGCGATTCGCAATAAATATAATCCTTATAAGCAGGTTTGGTCGCGTTTGCAGTCTTTGGAAGCTAATGGCCACAGGCCGGAAAAGATTGAATTAATCGTCATCGGCGGGACTTGGAGTGTATTGCCAAAGGCATATAAGTATTGGTTTATAACCCAATGTTTTAAAGCGGCTAACATGTTTCATGCTTCATATTTCATGTTTCAAAAAGGGAAAGATGAAAAAAGAAAAATGAAATATGAATATTTAAAGAAAGAATTATTAAAAGAACAGAAGAAGAATGAGAAGGCTAAATATAAAATTGTCGGCTTAACTTTGGAAACCAGACCGGATTATATAAATGAAAAAGAATTGATCGAAATGCGCGAATTGGGCGCAACCAGAGTGGAGATTGGCGTGCAGGCGGTTGACGATGAAATTCTTAAAAAAAATAAACGCGGCCACGGCGTGAAAGAAATCGCCGAAGCCACGGCCTTGTTGCGCGCGTTTGGATTTAAAATCACTTATCACTTAATGCCAGGACTTCCCGGCGCGACGGCGAAAAAAGATTTAGCGCTTTTTAAAAAATTATTTTCCGACCTGCGCTTTCAGCCGGACCAGATAAAATTCTATCCGACTGTCGTGACCCGCGGCTCGCTTTTATATAAATGGTGGAAGGCCGGCAAATACAAACCATATTCTGATGAAATTTTGCAGAATTTAATTATAGAATGCAAAAAAGCTGTGCCGAAATATGTGCGAATTTTACGCCTGATTCGCGACATTCCGGGTGAATCCATCGTGGCAGGAAATCTTGTGACAAATTTACGCCAGGTGATGCAACAGAAAGGTGTCGCGTGTAATTGCATCCGCTGTCGCGAATGCCAGGGCCAGGCGGTTGAAGAGAAAAAAATAAAATTAAATATTATTAAATATCCGGCGGCCGGCGGGGTGGAATATTTTATTAGTTTCGACAGTCTTGATGGGAAAATTTTATATGGTTTTTGCCGATTGCGGTTGCCACAATCTACAATCTTCAATTATCAATTATTAATTAATGATAAAGATTTTTTATTTTTAAATAATTCTGCATTAATCAGAGAGCTTCATGTTTACGGTGAATTAGTGCCAATTGGCGGAAACAAAAAAACCCAGCACATTGGTCTGGGTAAGCGTTTATTAAGTGAAGCGGAAAAAATCGCCAAACAAAATAACTTTAAAAATATCGCCGTCATTTCCGGCATCGGCGTCCGCGGATATTATAGAAAGAATGGATACAAATTGAAAAATGTATATATGGTTAAGAATTTATCTTAAGCAGGTTTTGTCATTCCCGTGAAAGCGGGAATCCAGGATTGGTTACAATAACACTGAAATTTTAACTTGACACAATATAAGTTATATGCTAAGTTAAAATTCAATATTTTGAACATTAAATTTTAATCTAATAAATAAAGAAAGGCGGTCTGCATGAATTACAGGTTGTGGTTAAATGAAAAGAATGGTTTTTTTATGAAAATGTATGGATTACCACTTGAAAATTTACCAATCTTAGCTGATTCAATAGAGAAAGGTTACAAATCAGCCGGTTTTACTAAGCCTATTTTAATAATGCCAAAAGGGTTAACCCATGCAAAAATCAAAGAAGCTTTTCAAAAAATCGGCCTTGATTATTTTTTCAAAGAGGAACTAGATAATCCTGAAAAATTTACCCACGAGCGGTGGCCTGATAAAGATAGTTATTACATTTATCATGGCGGACACAGAGAATCAGTAGAGGGTGATAATGGGTTAAAATTATTTTCTGCTGAAGAAATTTGGCAGAAAAAAATAAAAACAATGACTTCTCTGGAAATCGGTAATTTTGCATTTCAGTATTTTTGTATCAACGGAACTTCGATTGACAGAAAAACTATCACCTTAGCCTCTGGTTCCCGTTGCCATAATGGCAAAATTTTAATTTCCTATTCGAATAATGGAAATTTATATTCTGGCTTTACTAAATTATCTGAAATGCAAGATGGTATGCGTTCTCGGGAAGTATTCTGTTTTGATTCTTAATTTTTTCCTGCTCTCATTTTTTTGAGGGCAGGATTTTTATTTTTTTAGCTGATTTTTTATTTTAATGATATAATAAAAGAAAAAGACCTCACCCCAGCCCTCTCCTTGTAAAGGAGAGGGAGCTTCTATGAAAAAAATAATTTTTCCAAAAGACGAAAAAGCGCATAGTAATATCATCGAGTGGTGGTATTGGAACGGCCATCTCAAAGGCGAGGACGGCCGGGATTATTCTTTTATGGATTGTTTGTTTAAAGCCGACTCCAAGCGCGTCAAGCTGCCGTTTTTAAAATCGCCGTTCAAAAATATTTATTTTTCTCATTCCATTTTATCCGACATTCCGCGGCAAAAATTTTTTTCCGATGTTGATTATATAGTTATTCCGTCGCGCCAAAGTTTCAAGCGGCCGCTTTTGTTCGTCGAGTATGTCGCGGCCGAACCGGAAACATTTTTCAAGGGGTTTGTCGTTAATTTGATGAAAGAGAAAAAACCTTTTGTTTATCGGATAAAAACCAAAAGTTTTGATTTGGAATTGAAGTCGCATAAACCGCCGCTCTTGGAAGGCGGAAACGGTTTTTTGGATTTGCATGGCCGCAAAACTTATTATTATTCTTTAACTTCTCTGGCGGTCGAGGGCGAAATATTTTTGAAAAATAAAACAGTTAAAGTCAAAGGACAAGCCTGGATGGATCACCAGTGGGCCGACACGCCTTACTCGCAAGATCTTTGGACTTGGTTTTCAATACAGTTGAATAATAAAATAGAGTTGGTTGTTGTTGAATATGGCCGCGAAAAAAAAGATTGTTATGCCGGAATTTGTCTGCCGGACGGCCGTCAAGAGCATTTTGGCAAAGTTAAGATTTCTCCACTTGATCGCGGTTGGAAAAGCCCCAAGACCGGCGCGATTTATAATTTGTCTTGGCGGATAGAAATCCCGGAAAAAAAAATAATTTTAAAAGCCGAGCCGCTGATTAAAAAGCAGGAAATAATTTTTGGCACGATAAATTATTGGGAAGGTCCGTTGAAAATTTCCGGTAAAATCAATAATAAAAAAATTTCCGGCCGCGGGTTCATGGAGTTGGTCGGGCGTTCGGCTAAACATGGATCTTTAGCTGGAATTAGAAATATTTTGTTTGACGAGTTTAAAAAAAATTTAAAAAAATCTTTAAAGAAATAGAGTTTGTGTTACCTTTGAATTGTTTTATCGTTTTACTATAAATAATAAAATCAAGCCGGATTTTTTCGGCAAGCAAAACCGCTTAAGGCGGTTTACAAAATTATGAAAAAAATAAAAATTTTTCGAGTAGCGGTTTTATCCGCTGTTTTTTCCTTGCTGCTTTCTGGCTGCGCTTCGCCGTTTGCGATTCCTTTCGGCAGGGTTAACAATGAAGCTGAATTAAAAGAACAAACAAACGGAGAAAATCTTCCAGCTGAAGTGCAGACAGAACTGGATAATCAAAAAAACATCAAGAAATTTACCGACTACGAAGAGTTAGCTGATTTTTTAGAGGAAAATCAAGCAAACTCCAATTCATTAGGAGCGGGTCTTTTAGTTAAAACAATGTCTAGTGTTGGTATTCCACAAACAGCTAACGGGTTTGGTGTGGCAGAAGAATCGTTAGCTCCGGCGAGAGATGATGCGGCGGTTTTGGACAGTGAAGCTTCCGTCGATTATTCGAAAACCAACATTCAAGTCGAGGGAGTTGATGAATCCGATATTGTTAAAACAGACGGAGAGTATGCCTATATAATTTCTCAAAACAATCTTTTTATTGTTAAGGCCTATCCGGCGGAAAAAGCCGAGGTGTTGGCAAAAATTGAATTTAAATCTCGTCCGCAGGAACTATATATCAGCGGCGATCGAATGGCGGTTATCGGCGCCAATGACCAAGTTTATTCTTATGAAAACTATAAAAATTTTCGCCGCCGTTCAAACTATTCTTTCTTAAAAGTCTTCGATATTAGCGACCGCCGTTCGCCCAGGCAGGTTCGCGATTTGGATTTTGAAGGAAGTTATTTTAATTCCCGATTGATTGGCGACCAGCTTTATTTTGTAACTAATAATTATAATTATTATTATATTGCCGGAGAAACCGTCGTGCCGCGCCTTTTTGATAACGGCGAAATAGTCAGTTCGGTTTGCGCCGATTCTGAAAAATGCTTCGCTCCGGAAGTTTATTATTTTGATATTCCTTATGATTCTTACAATTTTGTTTTAGTTTCTTCAGTCAATATTAAGAGCGATGATCCGGTTAAGGGTGATGTCTACATCCTTTCCGGCAGCCAGAATATATATGTTTCTTTGAGTAATCTTTATATAACTTATTCCAAATATGTCAGCGAATATCAGTTGTCGATGATGGTTTTGAAAGAAATAGTTTTCCCGAAATTATCCGAAAGCGTGCAGGGGAAAATTGCGGAAATTGAAGCGGCTAAAAATTATATTTTGAACGACAATGAAAAAATGTCCAAAATTTCGGCGATTATGGAACGCTATCAAATGTCTTTATCCGACGAGGAGCAAACAGCCTTGGAAAAGCAGCTTGAAGAAAAAATGAAAGAAAAATATTTGGATATTTCAAAAGAGTTGGAAAAAACCGTTATCCATAAAATCGGCATCAGCAACGGCGATTTGGAATATAAAACCTTCGCCGAGGTTACCGGCTCTGTTTTGAATCAGTTTTCAATGGATGAAAGCGGCGATTATTTCCGCATAGCCACTACGAAAAATCGCACTTGGTCGCAATATTACGGCGATGACGAAAATAATGTTTTTGAATCATACAGCAACCTTTATGTTTTAGATAAAGATTTGAAAATAGCCGGCTCTATAGAAAATATCGCGCCGGGCGAGCAGATTTATTCCGTCCGCTTTATGCAAAATCGCGCTTATATGGTAACGGCCGAACAAAGCGATCCTTTGTTTGTTATAGATATTTCCGCGCCGACCGCGCCGAAAATTTTAGGCGAATTGGTTATGCCGGGATATTCCAGTTATTTGCATCCGTACAATGACAAATATTTAATCGGCATCGGCAAGGATACTGTGGCTAATGAATGGGGTGGCGTAACAACCAAGGGTGTAAAAGTTTCTTTGTACGATGTTTCTAATGTTTCAAACCCGAAAATCGTCAAAGACTATGTAATGGGTGATTCCGGCAGTGATTCCTTAGCTTTAAATGATCATAAAGCTTTCTTGTTTGATAAGGAAAAAAATTTGCTGGCAATCCCCGTAACAATCCGCGAGAACGCCGGGAACCAAGGTTATAAATCAACCTTTAACGGCGCCGTGGTTTTCAGAATTAATGAATCCGGCGTGGAATTAAAAGGCAAAATAGAACATCCTGACGCAAGCGATTCTTCCCTTGACTGCTGGTGGGGGTATTGCTATTACGATAATAATGTTCAGCGTTTGTTCTATATCGGCGATACACTGTATTCAATGTCTAACGAATATTTAAAAGCCAATAATTTAAGCGATTTAAAAGAATTAAAGCTTCTGGAATTGAAAAAAGAAAGAAATAATCCTGAAGACGATATAGAAATAATCAATTAAAAGTTTAAGCACGGATCGTTTTCCGGCGTGAAAAATATCTTAATAGACGAGGCGAAGAAAGATTTGAAGAAGATTTTTAAGAGAAAACAAAGAATTTAATTTTTCGGACTCTAAAATTTAAAGATAAAAAAACCTTAATAATTTTACATAAAATTCTTTATATTAGCGAAAATATTCTCTAGTAATTTTTATGAATTTTTTATAAAGATTTTATAAAAACTTTAAAGAAATTTTATCACTCATGTGTTATAGTTTTTATATCTTCAAAAAAATAATTTTTTGCGGATAAAGCAAAAATAAAAAAACCAAACAAGAAAGGAGAAAAATACTGGTTTTTGAGATTTTTGCTATAATCGTTCTTTTTAAAAACAAAATATTCACAAGCATTAAGGAGTCTTTATGAAGAGATTGTTTCTTAGTTTGGCAGCCATGATAATTTTTTCCCCATGTTTTAACAGTGTTTTTGCTGGACCTTGTTGGAATCATGAAGATGAACCGAACAATTCCCCGACGGCACTTGAATTTCAGCCTGACGCCATCGGAAATCACGGACTGGATTATGAAGCCAAAAATTTAGGGCTTTGGCCGGTCACTGTGAAAGTGTTTTGGCAGAGTGATACCTATCCCGGTTGGAAAAAATTTCGAGAACTAATGGATCCACAGGAGTTTATTTGGTGCATAAGTCAGTCCGACGATAACGTCCAATATAGAATAGAATTCTGGACAAATTCGTCAACGGCCACTTTCGATGTGTTGTTTTGTAAGGATTGGTAAATTATTAAGGGCGCATATTTAATAATGCGCCCACTCTATCTTGCTATTTAAATTATAATATAAAAATTTATGAACAAAAAATTTAAAATTATTTTAGCAGTCATATCTATTATTTTAGTTCTTCTTGTGGTCTGGATATTGTCAAAAAATTATTTGAATGAAAAAATTAACGAGTCTGTCTGTGAAAAAAGAGGCGGCTTTTGGGGTGGTGAAGGAGTTTGTTTGCCATATAATAATCCAATAGCTGCTCAAAAAAATATTTTCGGAATCGATATTAAAATTCCAGGAGAAGAAAATAAAAAAGCAAAGATAACATCAAAAATCGGAGAGGAAATTAAAGGAGAAATTATTGACATAAAAACAGAAGAAAAAATTGGCGGTGAAGTTATTGCTTATCCGGAAAAAATTAAGTCAACCTCAAACCGACTCAGATTTGTAATGCCTTTTGAGATTAATTATGGCGAAAAGGAAAAATATTTTTATTTAGGTTTATTTAGTTTTTCCGAAGGCATCATGGAAGATGATTATAAATTCTATAAAGAAATTAATCATATTGATTCTTATTTTGTTGGTAAAAATATTTTATTGGATAAATTTGAAATTGACACAGATGGTATTTACGAAGGATTGTTTTATGGAGCAACATCTGATTTGATAAAAATGAATTATTATTTAGAGAGTGACCAAAGCAACAAACAAGAAACAGAAGTTAAATTGTATAAATCTTCTCCATATTTTGAATTAAGCAAAAATTGCGAAGAAGTCGGTCAAGTAATAAAAAAGAAAAGAGGTGATGGAAAAGAATACAGCATTTGTCTTTTTAAGAATGGCAATCAATGTGAGCTGGGAAGTTTTAATAGAAGAATGTGTACTCGTGGCGGATATGATGTTTCAGGAAAAAATGAAGTGGAAACTTACGCTATTTTGAATGATTGGTTTTATTTAATTGCCGAAAATAAATATATTTCCCCTGATCCGAACAATAGAGATACTTGCACCATTCAAGATTATTTTAATGGAAAATGTGAATAGAAATGTTATATGAAATACTATCCCCTTGATTTTTATCAAGGGGATAGTCTTTTTGTAAAATTTATTCTAGTGGTATAATTAAAATAAATCTAAATATTTATATGAACAAAAAATCAATTTTAGTTTTTGTAATTTTAATCTTAGTCGGTTTTGGATTGTCTACTGGCATAGTGTTGCCCTGTGTTTTTTTTGGTGACTGGTGGTTTCTTGCTTATACTTTTATTGCCGGAATTATTTTTGGATGCTTCGAACAACACTCTAACTTATTAAAATATTTACTCGTTAATTTTTTTGCTTCTATAATTTTTTCTTTTGTTTGCGTGTTCGGAGAAATAATTTTTATTATCTTAAAAAAAATATTTCCAGCCGATCAGTATGGCATGGCTAATTTTAAAGTTGATTTAGAAATAGCTCTGTCTCTGGCTTTTGCTTTTTTTATGGCAACCCTGCTTGCTATTTTTCTAAAGATATTTTTAGTTAAACATAAAGAATGGTTCTTAACTTACAAAAAATAAAAATAGTTTTTGATTAATCCTCTTAATTTTTGTTAAGAGGATTTTTGTTTTATAAAATTTATTTTAATGTTATAATTTATATATGTTAAACAGTTGGTTTTTCTTAGCAATTTTGTCAGCCATTTCCGCCGCTTTGGTAGCGATTTTCGGCAAGGCCGGGATGAAGAATGCTGATCCTTTGGCCGCTTCGGCCATCAGAGCCTTGATTATGGCCGCGTTTTTGTTCGCGGCTTTTTTACTGCAAAACAAGCACGGCGCCTGGCGGGAAGTTTTCGCCGACGGCCGCAGCGCTTTATTCGTGATTCTTTCGGCTTTGGCCGGCGCCGCTTCCTGGTTTTTTTATTTTTCCGCCCTGAAAGCCGGCGACGCTTCAAAGGTTGCCGTGATTGACCGCACCAGCGTGGTTTTTGTGATTGTTCTGGCCTTCTTGTTTTTTGGGAGAAAAAATAACTTTAAAAGTCGGTCTTGGCGGACTTTTGATCGCGGCCGGAGCTATTTTGGCGGTTTTATAGATTTTTAGATAAAATTCCGCTAAAAAAAGCGGATTTTTATTTTGACAAAGAATTGTTTTTGCCGTATTATTAAGTTATTAGAATTTTTGCTCTTTGAAACAAATATTTTTAAGAAGTTCACGAACCAATTTAATGGAGGTGTTCAATTTGTTAAAAGGGTTCGTGCCATGGATTTAAAAGAGGTTTGAAATTTCGCAGGGGAAACTAAGCTTTCCCCTTTTTTTAAAAGTATTTGTTTTTGATTTAAATAATTGCATAAAATATATGATCTAAAGATAAAAAATTTTAAAAATTAGGCTATTTTTATTATTAATTTTTTTATTTTATGAATTATATAAATTTAAAAAACGCCGATCCGGAAATTTTCGCGGTTATTGAAAAGGAGACCAAAAGACAGGGGGAAGAATTGGAAATGATCGCTTCGGAAAATTATGTTTCGTCCGCGGTTTTAGAAGCGATGGGCTCGGTTTTGACCAATAAATATAGCGAAGGTTATCCGGGCAAAAGATATTACGGCGGCAACCAGGTGATTGACGAGGCGGAAACTCTGGCGGTGGAACGCGCCAAAAAACTTTTCGGCGCCGAGCACGTTAATGTTCAGCCTTTGTCCGGCGCGCCGGCCAATATGGCGGTTTATTTGGCATTTTTAAAGCCGGGCGACAAGGTTTTGGGTTTGCGTTTGGACCACGGCGGCCATTTGTCGCACGGCCATCCGGTAAATTCTTCCGGAATGCTGTATAATTTTGTCCAATACGGTTTGGGCGAAGACGGTTATATAGATATGAAAGCGGCACGCGAAATGGCGCAGAAAGAAAAGCCGAAAATGATTGTTGTCGGCGCCAGCGCTTATTCGCGCGAAATAGATTGGCAGGCTTTTAAGGATATTGCCGACGAAGTGGGCGCGCTGACTTTTGCCGATATCGCGCATACGGCCGGTTTGATCGCCGCCGGTTTAATGAATAATCCGGTGCCGATATTTGATGTCGTAACCACAACTACGCACAAAACCTTGCGCGGTCCGCGCGGGGCGATGATAATGTGCAAAGAAAAATTCGCCAAAGAAATAGACCGCGCGGT
Source organism: uncultured Gammaproteobacteria bacterium (assembly GCA_964486475.1). Classification (GTDB taxonomy): domain Bacteria; phylum Patescibacteriota; class Patescibacteriia; order Patescibacteriales; family WJLG01; genus JBAZHE01. Next base: position 83,640 of record CAZALZ010000001.1, read on the forward strand.
TTTTCCCGGAATGCAAGGCGGTCCGCATGATCATATTAACGCCGCCAAGGCCGTGGCTTTCGGCGAAGCTTTAAAACCGGAATTTAAGGAATACGCCAAGCAGGTGGTCGCCAACGCCAAAAAGCTGGCCGAGGAATTTATTAAACGCGGATACCGCGTGATTTCCGGCGGAACAGATAATCATTTAATTGTGGTTGATATGACCAGCAAAGGTATAATCGGCAAGGACGCGGAAAAGGCTTTGGAAAAAATCGGCATTTCGGTTTCCCGTTCCACTATTCCCAACGATCCGAATCCGCCGTATAATCCGTCCGGAGTCCGTTTCGGCACGCCGGCTTTAACCACGCGCGGAATGAAAGAAGAAGAAATTATTTTGATTGCTGATTTTATAGATCAAGCTATCAGTAGTAAAGACGATGAGAATAAATTGGCAGAATTAAAAGAAAAAGTTAAAGAGTTGTGCGGGAAGTTTCCGTTGCCGACTTCTACTAAATAAAAATATGGTTCTAATAGACGGTAAAAAGATAGCCGAAAAAATCAAGGACGAAGTGGTCGCCGAAATTTTGGCGGCCAACAACGGCAATATCCACGCGGATAATCGCCCGAATCTGGCAATTGTTTTGGTTGGGTCGCGACCGGATTCCGAGCTTTATGTTTCCTTAAAAGAGCGTGAGGCTAAGAAGGTTGGTGTGGATACGACATTATACAGACTTCCGGAAAATGCTTCAGAGGCGGACTTGGAGGAAGTGATTAATTTTTTAAATAATGACGCGGAGGTTGACGCGATTCTTTTGCAATTGCCTTTGCCCGATCATATGAACGCCGACCGGGTCGTGGCTTTAATGAAACCGGAAAAAGATGTTGACGGTTTTCATCCGGAAAACTTAAAGAAGATAAATTGTGGCGACGAAAGCGGTTTTATCCCGCCGCTTGGGCAAGTGGTTTTAGAAATTTTGGAAGAAGCAAAAATAAATCCGCAAGGCTTGAAAGCGGCAATTGTCGCCAATTCGGCGATTTTCGGCGAAACATTGAGCGGTATTTTGCGGCAGCGCGGCGCGGAAACCGTTATAACTTCTTCGGAAGATGCTGATTTGGCGAAGAAAACTTCCGAAGCCGATATCCTGGTTACTGCCGCCGGCGTTCCCGGATTGATAAAAGCCGAGTATGTCAAAAAAGATGCCTGCGTGATTGATATTGGAATCACTAAAATGCCGGACGGAAAAGTCAAAGGCGACGCGGATGCCGAAAGTTTGAAGGACAAAGCCGGATATTTAACTCCGGTTCCGGGCGGCGTCGGGCCGATTACGATCGCGGCGGCTTTGGCCAATATGGTTAATATTTGGAAAAGAAAAAGCGAATGAAAAAGCGGCTCGGTGTAAAACCGGGCCGTTTGTGATATTATAAAAGTATAATTATTTTAAGAATTTTATGCACCAAGAAATAGAAGCGGATTATCGGGAGGAATGGGAAAACGAAGAAACTCAGTGCCGGCGCTGTACAAGTTTCAGTTTTGTCGACGGCCACGGTTATTGTTCAGAAGGAAAATGCGCAGTGCCGACGACCGCGCATTGCGATTATTTTCAGTCGATTGATTGAAAAAAATAGCAGGGTTCTTGTGGAACCCCGCTTTTTTATTTGCGCCGACAAACCAAAGTTGTCCCAACAGACAACCATGATATCAAACTGAACATAAACAGCCAAGAAAAAAATCCTTGACCCCTTGTCATTAAGAGAAACGATACGATCACTGGGCAAACGATGGCGATGGTTGCCGTTATTCCTTTGCCCTGTAACTTTTCTCCCCCAATTTTTTTAAGGTATTCGTCAACTAATATTGAAAAAATAAAAATTATCAATATAGCGGCGAATGACATTGTTAATGACATGGACCAGAAAAGAGGCGCCATTAATGCTGGGATGTTTTCCGTATACAGAAAACATCCAGCAAGACTAAATGAAATTGAAATGAGAACCACCAATGGCCAGAACAAAAAACTAGCCTTGTTGTGTTTTAATTCTTCAGTGGAAATTACACTGAAGATTCCCGTAAAAACCACCCCGAAAAACATAAAGATTATTTCCAAGGATATTTTTTTCGGTTCCGCTGGGAGTCCCGCAGCCGTTTTTGCCAAAACGCCGAAGAAAAACACTGACAACAGTAAGAGTGCGAAGCATTTTTTCATTTTTCCCTCCCGGGGATGAGTTAATAAGTTAAATTTTAAGGTCCGATAGCTTATCTTAATATAAAAATTAATTTTTGTAAAGTGTCAAAATTGAAATATTTTCGGCTTGCTTAACGCAGGCTTTTTTTATAGTATTAAGAATATGAGCAATAAAAAACAGCAAGCCATAGAATTATTGAAAATTCATTACGGTTTTGACAAATTCCGTCCCGGGCAGGAAAAAGCGATTGATGCGGTGCTTTCCGGCCGGGATTGTTTAGTTGTGATGCCAACCGGCGGCGGCAAATCTTTGATTTACCAGTTGCCGGCGATTGTTTTGGACGGCGTAACGATAGTGATTTCCCCTTTAATCGCTTTAATGAAAGATCAGGTTGATTCGCTGAACAAAATCGGTATTCCGGCGACTTTTATCAATTCTTCCATTTCTCCGGACGAGGCGAGAAATCGTTTGGATTTGGTCAAGAAAGAATTTTATAAATTGCTTTATATTGCGCCGGAACGATTTTATAACGATGAGTTTACCGCTTCGCTGGCGGAAATGAATGTAAAACTTTTTGCCGTGGACGAAGCGCATTGTATTTCTCAATGGGGCCATGATTTCCGCCCGGCTTATTTGCGTTTAAAAAAGGCTCTTGATTTTTGTGGTCGTCCGCCGGTTGTCGCTTTGACCGCCACGGCCACGCCGGAAGTTAAGGAAGATATTATCAGACAATTAGAAATGGTCAATCCGGAAAAAGTCATCACCGGTTTTGCCCGGCCGAATTTGCAATTTGGCGTTGTTAAAGCTAATGATGCGCAGAAATTGCAAATAATCACGGATATTGCCAATAGTTTTTCCGGCCAATGCGGTATAATTTACGCCGGTACCCGCTCTAAGGCGGAAGAAATCACCGATCGTCTTTTGGAAACTGGTGTTGATGCTATTTTTTATCATGCCGGAATGGATAACGAAAGCCGCGCCTGGACGCAAAATAATTTTTTGACCGGAAAGACCAAAGTGATTGTCGCTACCAACGCGTTCGGTCTTGGCATTGACAAAAAAGATGTGCGTTTTGTAGTTCACCATGATTTGCCCGGAACGATTGAAGCTTATTATCAGGAGGCCGGCCGCGCCGGCCGCGACGGAAAGCCTTCATTTTGTCTGCTTCTTTACGCGCCAAGGGACCGGTTTTTGCGGGAATTTTTCATTAAGGGTGATAATCCGGCGCCGGAAACCGTTTTGGATGTTTATGAAATTTTAAAAAATTACGAGACCGACCGGATTTTTACGACTTATGCGGAAATCAAAAATGGTTTATCTGATGAAGCGCCGGACATGGCTATTGGAACCTGCCTGAAAATTTTGGAAAAAGAAGGTTGTATTTCCCGCTCCAGTGAAAAAAATAGCCCGGCCTTTTTCCGCTTGCTGAATAATTTTGAAGAAACATTTAACCTTATTTCCAAACAAGCTAAAAAACAGCTGGAAATTTTAGATAAATTAAATGAAAGATTCAACCAAGAATTGCTTTCCGGTTGGGAATTTGATCCGGAAGAAATCGCTGGGATGATTGGCACAGAACGCGAAGCTTTGGTTCGTTCCATTAACGCTTGGAAAAAATCTGGACTGGTTGAGTACGATCCGTCGAAACGCGGTACGGAGATTAGAATTTTAAAGCGTGTTGAACGCGGGGAGGTGAAAATTGATTTTACGGCGCTGCGCGAAAAAGCTGACCGGGCTTACAAGAAATTGGACGAAATGGAAGCTTATGTTTTTTCTTCCGGATGTCGTCCGCAGTTTATTTTAAATTATTTTGGCGATGGCGCTTTCCCATCTTGCGGCAAATGCGATAATTGCCTTTTAGATGATAGGGGGAAAATGGTGAAAGAAAAAGGTGATGAATCGGTGAAACTCGGGGGGTCGGCGCGCGGGAGTTCGTCTTTTAATCCGGAAAGGGGCAATGTTTTTAAAAAACGCAAGAAAAACGAATTTGCCGATTTTGAAAAAGTGAAAGTTGAAAAGAAAACTTTGAATACCAAATTAACCCAATTGGAAACATTGGATTTATTTAATAAAGGTTATGATCCGGCGGCAATCGCGGCTACGCGCAATTTTGCCGTCGGCACGATTTACGATCATTTGATATTTTTGATAGAAAAAGGTTTAATAAAGAATGTTGATAGGCTGGTTGAAGCGGACAAGCGTAAAAAGATTATTGCCGCCATTAAGAAAATCGGTGCTGGAAAGTTGACTCCGATTCGGGAAGAATTGGGCGAAGATTTTCCCTGGGAAGACATAAAAATAGTCAGAGCGTTTTTAAAAATTAAATAATTTTTGTCATAATCATGCCAAAAGCGATTTTAGTCACCGGCTGTGCCGGATTTATAGGTTCAAATTTTACCAAGCAATTTAAACAAAAATTTCCGGAAAAGGAGGTTGTTGGCTTGGATGATTTTTCTACCGGCCGCCGGGAGGCAGTTGGCGGCGAAGTGGTTTTTTACGAAGGATCGATTAATGATCGCGAGCTTCTGAAAAAAATTTTTTCCGCTCATGAAATAGCGTGTGTTTTTCATTTTGCCGCCTTGCCTCGGGTTTCTTTTTCTGTCGAACAACCGGCTAAAACAACCGAGGCGAATATTTTGGGAACGATAAATTTAATGGAGGCCGCTAAGGATAATAAAGTGAAGCGTTTTATTTTTTCATCTTCTTCCGCTGTCTACGGCGGAGCGAAAAAGTTGCCAACCAAGGAGGGGGAGAATGAGCCTAATCCCCAATCGCCATATGCCATGCAAAAATACGCCATTGAGCCTTTTTGTAAAATATTTTCCGATTTGTATGGAATGGACACGGTTTGCCTGCGGTATTTTAATGTTTTCGGTCCGGGACAATATGGCAACTCGCCGTATTCGACTGTAATTTCGGCTTGGCTGGAGACTCTTTATTTTCCTAAAGGTAAAAAGCCGTTTTTAGAAGATGATGGCGAGCAATCGCGCGATTTTTGTTATGTTGATAATGTAGTACAAGCCAATATTTCGGCCATGAAGTATGAAGGGCGGTTGAACGGTGAAGTTTTTAATGTGGCTCATGGCGAGCGCACCACCGTCAATGATGTTAAAAAATTAATAGAAGAATATACCGGACGAAAATTAGATTTGGAATATCGGCCGGCGCGCGTCGGAGATGTACGCCATACTCACGCCGATATTTCCAAAGCGGAAAAAATATTAGGCTATAAGCCGTCGGTTGATTTTCGCGAAGGATTAAAAAGGACGGTTGCTTGGTTTAAAAAAAGAATAAAAAAAGAAGAATAAAACATAGTTTAAAAAAAATGAATAAGGACACTCAGAAAGAATTATTAAAAATCGTGAAGCGTAACTACGAAGAAGATGCGCCGACATTTGATAAAACGCGAGAGAAGCCGATTTGGCCGCCGCTCTTGGGAATATTGGGAAGAATCGGATTGGGTTCTCGTGTTTTGGATGTCGGTTGCGGCAATGGCCGGATTTTGAAAGTTTTGGCCGATCGCCGCGCCGAATATGTCGGTTTGGATCAAAGTGAAAGTTTAATTAAAATTTGCCGAGAAAAATATCCGAACTGCAAATTTGCCGTTGGCGACATTTTAAGTCTTGGAGAATTGCCGGATTATGATTTTGATTATGTTTTTTGTGTGGCAGTTTTGCATCATTTGCCGGGAGAAGATTTGCGTTTGCAGGCTTTGCGTCAGTTGAAAAATAAAATCAAACAAGATGGAAAAATCATTTTGACCGCCTGGAACATGTGGTCGAAGAAAAAATATCGCCGGCTGATTTTAAAATTCGCTTTTTTAAAGATTTTTGGAAGGAATAAAGCTGATTTCGGCGATATTTTTTTTGACTGGAAAGCTCCGAACAGTTTGATGAGCCGCCGCTATTATCACGCTTTTACCGGCCGGGGTTTAAAAAAAACCATTAAAAAGTCCGGATTAAAAATAGAATCTTTTGAAAAAGATGAATTTAATTATTATTTTGTATTGACAAAGTAGAGAATTTAATTTATATTATAAAAATACTTAGTACTTTTCAAAATATCAAAAAGGAGAAAACCATGGTAATTGTCGAGATTTATGGGTTTGCAAACAATAAACAAAAAGGGAGAGAGCTTTTCGAAAAGATTTCTTCCTTGAGGAAGGATATTATTGTTTCGATAGTCACTACTGTAAGTAGTGAACCTTATCTAAAAATATTTTACAACCGCTGCGAAGTTACTAGTAGGAATATTTGCAGCTTTTTTGATGGGATTTTTTTGGAGGGGATTAGAATAAAAGCAATTTTTTGCCCGGTCCCTTTAATAGGGCCGGCTAACTCTGACCTCGGTCCATTAAATAGGGATTGCTGGGTATTTATAAATGGAGGTTCTTATTTCGATTAGTTTGACAAAAAAACAGATTGTGCTATTATGAAATTTCGGGCTAGTTGTTCTTTGGACAATTAGCCATTTTTATTAAATTTGCAATTATCAATTTACAATTTTAAAATATTTTTTGATGTTTTTGAATTGTAAATTTAAAACTTAATCCATATGTCAGAATTATCCAGCGCGATTCGCGCCGTCTGTGAAGAAAAAGGCTTGTCTTATGAATCGGTTATAGAAACGATCGAGACTGCCTTGGCCGCCGCCTATCGTAAAGATTTCGGTCAAAAAAATCAAAACGTCAAAGTTGAATTCAACCCGGAAACCGGCGAATCCAAAATTTTTGACGTTAAAACAGTAGTCGCTGATTTGCCGGAAGATTATTTTGATGAAGAAGGGAAGGTTAGTGAAAAATATCGCCCGAAAAAAGCCGAAGGCGAGGAAGGTGTTTCGATTGAAACAGAAAACAGCGAGGAATATTCCGAAGAGGATGATGATTTAATAAAATTTAACCCCAAAACAGAAATTCAATATAAAGACGCAACAATGATTAAAAGCGATGTTTATCTGGGCGAGGAGTTGGTTGCCGAATTGGCCGCTCCGAAAGAATACGGGCGCATGGCCGCCCAAACCGCCAAACAGGTCGTTATTCAGAAATTGCGCGAAGCCGAGCGAGAGATGGTTTTAAATGAATTTAAAGACAAAGAGAGCGAAGTGATAACCGGTGTTGTCCAGCGCCGCGAAGGTCGTAATATTTTAGTTGATTTGGGCAAAGGTATCGGTCGTTTGCCGCAGGAAGAGCAGATTTACGGCGAAGAATATAATCCTGGCGACAAAATAAAAGTATTTGTTAAAGACGTTCATTCCGGCAATCGCGGTCCGGAAATAATTTTATCCCGCATCAGTGAAGAGATTGTCAGGAAGGTTTTTTACAATGAAATTCCCGAAATTGCTAACGGGATTTTAGAAGTTAAAGCTGTGGCGCGCGAGGCTGGCAGCCGCTCCAAAGTCGCCATTTGGACTGACGCCGACAATGTTGATCCGATAGGGTCTTGCGTCGGACAGCGCGGCAGCCGCATTCAAACTATTATTTCCGAATTGGGCGGCGAACGCGTTGATATGGTTAAGTATGATGAAGATCCGGCTAAATTTATCGCCAATGCTCTTTCGCCGGCTAAGATTTT
>CAZALZ010000002.1:0-1217 GCA_964486475.1 uncultured Gammaproteobacteria bacterium
GTAGGCCACAATGTTTTTCAACCCGGGTTTTTCTTTGTTGGATTTAATAAAAATTTTTGAAACTTGCGCAATGATGCCGGCTAAAAGGGGCAAAATTAAATATTGCATAATTTTCTATTTTGTTATATATCAAGATTTTTGACTTTCTTGGCGTGCGTCTGAATAAAATGTTTGCGCGGCGCCACGTCATCTCCCATAAGCATATCAAAAATTTCGTCGGCTGTCTCGGCCTGTTCAATGGTAACCTGCTTTAAAATTCTTCTGGCCGGATCCATGGTTGTTTCCCAAAGCTGTTCGGGGTTCATTTCGCCCAAGCCTTTATAGCGCTGGATATGCAGACCGGAAGGTTTTTTAGTTTTATCTTTAACCTCAGTCTCTTCACTTTCTTCGCTATTTTCCTCGGATTCTCCTTCCATCTTTTCAATTTCTTCAACACTGCCGCCAAATTCTTTTATAATTTCAATCTTCTCCTCATCGGTATAGGCATAACGAACGCTATTCCCTTTTTTTATCTGATAAAGCGGCGGCTGAGCGATATAAAGAAATCCGCCCGAAACTAACGCCGGAAAATGGCGATAAAACAAAGTTAAAAGCAAAGTTCTAATATGCGCGCCGTCAACATCGGCATCAGTCATTATTATAATACGGTGATAACGCAATTTTTCCACATCAAACTGATCGTCGATATTCGCGCCCAAAGCAATAACCAAATTTTTTATTTCGTTATTAGCCAGCATTTTGTCCAAACGGGCGCGCTCCACGTTAAGAATTTTTCCGCGCAAGGGGAGTATAGCCTGAAATTTTCGGTCGCGGCCTTGTTTGGCGCTGCCGCCGGCTGAATCTCCCTCTACGATATACAATTCACAATCTTTGGCTTCACGGGAAGAGCAATCAGCCAATTTCCCGGGCAAAGTCATCCCTTCCAGCGCTCCCTTCCTTAAAATTGAAGCACGCGCGGTGCGGGCGGCCAAACGAGCCTGCGCCGTCAAAATACATTTCCCGATAATTGCTTCGGCATCGCGCGGATGTTCTTCCAGGAAATCCGACAAAGCCGCGCCAAAAACCTGCTCCACATAAGCCTTCATTTCGGCATTACCCAATTTATCTTTAGTTTGCCCTTCAAATTGCGGATCTTGCAGTTTAACACTAACAATAGCCGTTAACCCTTCTCGCACATCGTCGCCGGACATCGACTCCTTGTCGTCCTTCAGCAACTT
>CAZALZ010000002.1:1227-85048 GCA_964486475.1 uncultured Gammaproteobacteria bacterium
CACATCGTCGCCAGTAAGATTTTCGTCTTTTTCTTTAAGCAAATTATGATTGCGGGCATAGTTATTTAAAGTTCTGGTTAACGCTGTTTTAAAACCGACAACATGGGTTCCGCCGCCAGGGTTGAAAATATTATTGGCAAATGGCAGAAGTTGCTCGTTGTAGCCGTCATTATACTGAAGGGCCGCCTCAACTTTGCAATTTTCAATATCTTTTTCAACATAAAAAATATTTTCATGTTTAACAGTGTTGTTGCTGTTAAGGGCGCGGACATATGACAATATTCCTCCTTCAAAATGAAATTTATAAAAATGCTCATTTTCCTTCCGCTTATCAACCACTTCCATGGTTATACCTTTGGTTAAATAAGCTTGTTGGCGCAAACGCGTCAAAATTTTATCCCAATCAAATTCAAGCTCTGTGAAGATTGTTTCATCCGGCTTGAAAGTAATGGTTGTCCCAGTCTCATCCTCATCAACCGTCCCAATAGCTTTAATCGCCGCCCTTGGTTTGCCGATATTATATTCCTGCATCCAAATTTTTCCATCTCTTTTAACCTCAGCTTTAAAATAAGACGAGAGAGCGTTAACCACGGAAGCGCCGACGCCGTGCAAGCCTCCGGAAACTTTATAACCCTCCCCACCGAATTTTCCGCCGGCATGTAAAACAGTTAGTACTGTTTCCAATGTAGAAACGCCGGTTTTCGGATGTTTATCTACCGGAATACCTCGACCGTTATCAAAAACTTCAACCAGACCGTTCGGTAAAAGGGCGACCTTGACGGCAGTGGCATAACCGGCCATGGCCTCATCAATTGAATTATCGACTATTTCCCAGATTAAATGATGGAGCCCGGCGGCCGAAGTCGATCCTATATACATCCCGGGGCGCTTTCTAACCGGCTCCAAACCCTCCAAGACTGTTATAGAACTGGCGTTATAATTCGAATTTTTTTTCTCCTTTTTTGAGTCTTTTTTTACCATATTTAAAAAAATAATTCGCTAAAATAGCGGGTTTAAGATTTATGTTTCCTAAAACAATTTTAGCAAAAAATAAACGGCAAAGCAAGTATTTTTTTAAAAAATTGCGGTTTGACTTTCTTGTATGTTTATGTTTTTAAAAAAAATAAGTTGTTTTGTAAATAAAAAAATTTTATGCTAAAATAGACAGTATAGAATAAATATATGCCGACTAAAAATAACAGCGAAAAAGAAAAGCGCCTTAACCTAAAAAAATACGAAACCGATGTCTCCGGAGTATCTTTAAACAAGCTGGAGGCCGGATTGTGGTGGCTGAAAAATCGCTCAAAACTCAAAAAAATTTCAATCTTTATTTTATTGGGTATAACTATTTTTCTTTGGTTTTATTCTCTGTATAATCTCGGCAACTACCTCCTTTTTGGAATAGACCAAGATAAAAAAATGCTAAAAGAGCTTGTCTCCGTCGACAGCGAGCGCCAGAATCTTTTAGAATCTCGTTCAGCCGAAGATATTATAATTTCTTCCATCGGAATTTTGGAAAATTCTTCCAGCCATGATTACTATGCTTTAATAAAGAACCAAAACAAGGAATACCGCGGAATTTTTTCTTATTGCTTTATGCGCGGCGCCAATAAAATAATTTGCGGCGAAGACTTTATTTTGCCGAAAGAAGAAAAATATATTTTAGTTTTAAATTCAAATGATGAACCGTCATCATATAGTTTAAATTTTGTTATAAACAATCTTTCCTGGAAAAGAATAGACAATAAATCAATTCCTGATTGGGACACTTATATTAAAGAGCGTCTCAACTTAGTAATCGGCGATATTTCAGTTTCAGCGGATGAAGACGGCGGCAAGTCCTTGTTTTTCTCTGTCAAAAACGACACCGCTTACAGTTTCTGGGAGGTTCCGTTGTTAATAATAGTTAAAAAATATGGAAAAGTTTCAACAGTCAATTCCTATACTTTGAAACAACTTGTTTCTTTTGAAGAAAGGCGCTTGAAAATAAAGTGGCCCGGCGAAGCCGATTTGTCTGGTGAAATTTCAATTTCTCCGAACCTTGATATTTTCAATGAAAATGTCTATATGAACCCGGCGAGATAATATTTGTCTTGAAAAAATGAACAAACGCTTGCAATATTTAAAAAAATTCGACTGGACGCTTTTTTCTGCTATTTTTCTTTTGTCTTGTTTCGGATTAATGGAAATATACAGCATCGCCCTCGGACGGGAGGCTGAGAACCTGCTCAATTTTAAAAAGCAGGCTGTTTTTATTTTAATCGGTTTAATTCTATTTTTCTTTTTTTCCTTCCTTGATTACAATTTTTTACGAAACTCCATAAAATATATTTATACCGCGGCGGCCGGCTTGCTTGTTTTAGTTTTAACGCTGGGAAAGACTGTCCGCGGAACAACCGGCTGGTTTTCAGTCGCCGGTTTCGGCATTCAGCCGGCTGAATTCGCCAAAATAGTTTTAATACTTTCTTTGGCTTATTTTTTTTCATCGCGCGCCTTAAAAATAAGGCCGTTAAAACAACTGATTATTTCGGGGTTAATTGCCGGAATTTTTATCGGGCTTACCTTTTTACAGCCGGATTTCGGTTCAGCTGTAATACTGCTTTTTATCTGGATAATGATGTTGTTTTTTTCCGGTTTTGATAAAAAATATTTTTTGGCGATGTTTTTTATCGGAATATTTATCTTCGCCTGGCTTTGGTTCTTTAATTTCCAAGATTATCAAAAAGAGAGAATTTTTACTTTTTTGCAACCGTCGACAAATTCTCTGGAAGAAGGATATAATATCAACCAAGCCCTAATCGCCATAGGTTCCGGCGGACTGATAGGCCGCGGAGTCGGTTTTGGCTCGCAATCTCAATTAAAATTTCTCCCCGAGGCGCAAAATGACTTTATTTTCGCCGTTATCGCCGAAGAGCTGGGGTTTTTAGGAATTTTGATTGTTTTTTTCTTTTATGGTATAATTTTTTATCGTTGCCTTGCCGCTTCTAAAAAAATAAGCAACGATTTTGGGACTTTTTTTGTTTTAGGGGCGATGGGCTTGATTTTTATTGAAATGTTTATTAATATCAGTATGAACTCCGGTTTATTGCCGGTTGTAGGAATTTCCCTGCCTTTTTTAAGTTACGGGGGCAGTTCCGTAATTTCCAGTTTTATTTTATTGGGAATAGTTCAGAATATTATTATAAAATCTAAAATAAATTACTAATTTTTATGGAAAACATTAAATTGGAAGCAGAAAAGAGAGACAAGAAAGAAAACATTAAAAATCTTTTAAAATCCGGTTTTATCCCGGGTGTTATTTACGGTCCAAACCTTAAAGAAAACAAGTTGGTTAAAATAAAAGCCAGCGGATTAAAAAAGGTCTTATCAAAAGCCGGCGAATCAACACTGATTGATTTATTTCTGGATGAAAAAATTGAGGGTAAAGTTCTCCTCAAAGACGAACAAAGAGATCCCTTATCTAACGAAACCTCCCATATCGATCTTTATAAGGTCGATATGAATAAAGAAATTACTGCCTGGATTCCTCTGCATTTTAACGGTGAAGCTAAGGCTGTTAAAGAAAAAGGCGGCGTGTTAATCAGAAATATAAATGAAGTGGAAGTAAAATGTCTTCCCGGCGATTTAATCAGCCATATTGAAATTGATATTTCAATCTTAGATGACTTTGATAAAAGCATTAAAATCCATGACTTAGCCTTGCCAAAAGGTGTAAAAATGACGCATGAAACCGATGATGTTGTCGCCATTATCGCCGAACCAAAAGTAGAGGAGGAACCGGTTGCTGCCCCTGTTGAGACCGAAGCCGCCCCGACCGTCCAGCCCAAAGAAGAAAAGGAAGTCAAAAAAGAATAGTATATTAAATTTCCTTAAAAAAGGAAAATGGAAAAATTAAAAAATTTTTTAAAAAATCTTCTTTCTAATAAAATAAAACTATGGAAAATGGCAACCGCCGCTTCCATGGTTTTATTTTTATTTTTGGCGATTTTTGTAATTTTTACGATTGTTAAAAATAACAAAGAAAAATTTGTAAGCGAAAGCAAGAATGTCGGTGAAATTACAGACAACTCCAAAGAGTGCGCCGACTGCCAAAGAAGAAATTTGGACGGAGTATATGTCTTGCCCGAAAAAGCCAATTTGCGCCCGATAGCCGTAATGATAGACAATCATCCCTCAGCTCGTCCGGCTTTTAATATAGATAAAGCTGGATTGGTTTATGAGGCTGAAGTTGAAGGATCTTTTACCAGATACATGGCGGTTTTTTCATCCTTGGAAGATTTGAATGAAATCGGCCCGGTGCGCTCGGCGCGGCCGTATTTTGTTTATTGGGCTGAGGAAATAAGCGCCGTTTATACCCATTGCGGCGGCAGCCCGGAAGCTTTGGCTATTTTAGCCGACGAAAACATGACTGATTTTAATGAATTTTATAACGGTGATTATTTTTGGCGGGCCGATTCCCGCGAAGCGCCGCATAATGTCATTACTTCCGGCGAAAATTTGCAGAAATTTTTGGATAAACAAGAAATCAGCCGCGGAGATTTTACGGCCTGGCTGTTTAAGGATGATGCTTTTCCGGAAAACAGGGGAGAAGACAACAGTGAAATAACCATTAATTTCCGCAATGAAAATTTTGTCGCCGGTTGGCGCTATAATCGCGAAAATAACGATTATACCAGATTGCTGGAAGGGGAAATCCAATTGACCGGAGATAACAAGCAAATCGCCGCTAAAAATATTATTATTCAAACCGTTCCGGCCGAGGTTATTGACGATTATGTAAGATTGGAAATGGAAATTGCCGGTTCCGGCCAAGCGATAATCTGCCGCGACGGCCGCTGTGAAACCGGAGAATGGAAAAAGCCCGATCTTGCTTCACGCACGAAATTTTATATAAACGGCGAGGAAGTTGAATTTAACGCCGGCCAGACTTGGATAGAAGTCGTCCAGCCGGAAATTGCGGTGGAATATTAATTTTTGCAAAAAAATACGACGGACTCATTTGAGCCGTCGTTTTTGGAATCAATCAATCACCAACACCAATTTTAAGGCGATACCTCAAGTCGCCTTCCTGGAGAATAACCTTTTTCCCCTCCGAAATCGCCATTACTACTTCATCCGCAAATTTTATAGCAGCCGAGATGGCATTAGCTTCGGATTTTGATTTCAGATTTTTTTTCAAACGCCTTATTCTTTCTCTTGTTTCAGGTTTTACACTCATCATAATTCTAATCTGATTTTTATTTTTTTTCATAAAAATCTCCTTCTAAAAATTGGGGTTAGCCTGCTAAAATGTTCAAGTTAATTTACAAAAGAAGACTGTTGTTATTGTTTTTCAACAAATTTAAACTGCCTTCAACTATTATTTTATATGCCTCTTCACCCATAGCTTCAGTCGCCAATGTTTGATCGGAATCTATAACACCAGTCTCAGTATTAATATAATTATATTCTTTTGCTAATTTATTCTTATTTACCTTATCGCCAAATATAACAAGTGCGAGAGCAGTTTCCATTGTACCTGCATGATTTAAGCAATTTTTATCAACACTACTGGAAAATTCTACCACTTCTTTGATTTTCCACCAATTATGTAAATAAATTTTAATATCATGGTATTTTTCTTTCAAAATCAGTACCGCCTGTTTTATGAATTTATTATTCCCTCCATGACCATTAACCACAAAAAACTCCCTAAAACCATGAACATACAAAGAGGTAATATAATCTTAATCACTAAAATCAATGTTTCCTGGCTATACGTTATTGTCCCTAAAAATTTCATAAATGGCTGTGGCGTATCAGAATATCCAATATTTATCGCAGGACCAACCATCCAGTGCATGCTTTCTCCGATTTTATTAGCAATAGATTCAGCAATCAGAGTGTCGGTTGATAAAGGCAAAGCCTGACTATGCTGTTCCATGCTTCCAATCGGAATAACAATAGTTTTTTTGATAGTTAAATACTCGCCAACCTTATTAAATGATAATCCTTCCATCTTCGCCATAAAATTATTACAGTTGTTATTTTACAAGAATTTTACCCCACTTTTCAAAAAGTGTCAATAACTTCAAGTATAGCCAGCCGATCGACATTATTAAAGTCTTTTTTAAAGGTTAAATTCGCCGCCGGAAACTCTTGCTGAACTAATTTGGAAAAAACATTTTTCTGGCTTTCATCTATCTCGCAAAACAATGTCATTCCCGCGCAGGCGGGAATCCAGTTTTTTAATTTGTATTTTGCTTGTTTAAATAATTCGCGATAATGTTTCAGCCCGTCCGGCCCGCTATCCAAAGCGATTTTCGGCTCTTTCTGTATAGACGGAGAATTTTTAATTTGTTTCGGCGTTAAATACGGCAAATTAGCAGTGATAAATATCGGGCCGTCAAGTTTTTTAAAATCAACAGCACTCAGTAAATCGCTGTGAAGAAATTTTATACGATCTTCAACTTTGTGTTTCTTGGCGTTTTTCTTAGCAACTTTTAAAGCTTTCTTGGAAATATCCAGCCCGTAAAATTTTATATTTTTACCTTTTAAAATTTTGGCTAAAGTAATTATAATGCAACCGGAACCAGTTCCAACATCTATTAAATCAGTAACCGGCAGTTTATAATTTCTAATAAAATCAATTATCAATTCCGTTTCCGGCCGGGGGATTAAAACATTTTTATCAACAAAAAAGTCCAGGCCATAAAACCATTTATGGCCGGTTAAAACCGCCGAAGAATATCCTTTTAATCTTTTTTTTAACAATCTTTTAAATTTTATTTCTAGCCAAAAAGAAATTTTATCTTTCGGGTTAGCCAATAAATATTCCTTGTCTTTTTTCAAAACGGCTGACAATAAAATCTCTGATTCTAAGGCTGGTGAGGAAATTCCAACCTTAGACATTATTCCCCTTGAAAAACAAAGCAAATTGCATATATCCATAAAGTCTTGAAAGTCTTGACATTTTTGACTTGTGCTGTAAAATAAGAATAGTCCTTGTTAGCTTCTTGTCGGAGTAAAACGCGGTCCCTCCTTATTTACCGCAACGGCTCCGGCAAGAAGCATATTTTAAGAAAAAAATGCCGCGAATGTTCTTTTTTTTATTTTTATCTGTTATTTTTCCGAACGTTTCGCGGCAGATATGGCGGGGTGGAATATTTAATTTCCCCGCCTTTTTATTTATTTAATTTTTTTTCGGCAGCCTTTAGCTCATCAATAATCTTCCCGAAATCTCCATCCATAATAATATTAATATTATTCCACGACTCTTTTATCCGATGATCCGTTATCCGATCTTGCGGGAAATTATAAGTTCTTATTTTTTCACTGCGATCGCCGGTGCCGATTTGCTTTTTTCTGACCTCGCCCTCGCGCGCTTGTTTTTCTTCTTCCATTTTCGCCGCCAAGCGAGAACGCAAAATCATCATTGCTTTATCCTTATTTTGATGCTGTGATTTTTCATCCTGGCACTGTACCACCACGCCGGTTGGAATATGAGTAATGCGGATAGCCGAAGAAGTTTTATTAACTTTTTGTCCACCCGGTCCAGAAGCGCAGTAAGTATCTATTCTTAAATCATTTGGGTTGATAACCAATTCAACTTCTTCCGCTTCCGGAACAACCGCTACCGTAACAGTTGAGGTATGGACGCGTCCAGCCTTTTCGGTTTCCGGGACGCGCTGAACGCGGTGAGTCCCGCCTTCGAATTTCAAACTTCCATAAACATCTTTTCCGCGAATACCGAAAATTATTTCCTTAAATCCGCCCAAACCGATTTGGCTGGAATCGTAAACTTCCAATTTCCAGCCTTGTTTCTCGGCAAAATGCGCATAAGCGCGAAAAAGCTCAGCCGCAAATAAAGCCGCCTCGTCTCCGCCGGCGCCGGCGCGAATTTCCATGATTACATCTTTTTTATTGTTCGGGTCGGCTGGATGTAATTCTTCTTCTATTTCGTCGGTTAAAATCTTGATTTTTTCTTCGCCGGACAATATTTCGGCTTCAGCCATTTCTTTCAATTCCTGAACAGTTTCGGCTTCAGCCATTTCTTTATTTTCAACTACCGATTTTTGGATTTTTTCCAATTCCAAAATTTTATCAACAACATCTTTCAAATTTGAATGTTTTTTTCCAATCGTCGCCAACTTTTGCGGGTCGGACGAAACCGCCGGATCCAATAATTGTTTTTCCAATTCGGCAAATTGTTGTTTTATATTTTCATACATAATTTTAGTGTCATTCTTTTTTAAGTCTATAATGACATAAGTATAATAAAACGGCTATTTTTCAAAAGTGATATAAATATTATACCACGCTTAAAAAATAGCCGTTAATATCAGTTATTTTTCTACTATTTTGGCAGCTCTTTTGGCGCTTTTAGCGGCCAACTTCTCCTTTTTGGAACGAGTTGTCTTATTGGAAGAAACTTCCTTGTGAGCGGCGACTTTGGCCTGGAATTTTTCAACCCGGCGGGCGGTATCAACCAACTTTTGTTTGCCGGTATAAAAAGGATGGCAAGCTGAGCACAACTCAACCTTAATCTCCTGTTTAGTAGAGCCGGTGGTAAATTGATTACCGCAAACGCAGGTAACTTTAGCGTCTTTGTAATACTTTGGGTGGATTTCTTTCTTCATATCATAATGCTAATCCGCGAATGCGTGCGAATGCCGCTAATAACGCGAATAAATAATTATGTGAAAATATTAACACAAAAGAAAAAATAAATCAAGGATTTTTGGAGCTATTGACTTTTTTTATAAATAATGATTATATTTTAACATAATTTCTGTCATTTAAACTAGTAAACTAGGAGGTAATAATGAAAAAAATCTCAAGAATAATGACGACAGTTCTTTTTATTCTGGAAAGTTCAAATTTTTTCTCTCCGAAGAATAATTTTATTTCCGCAGGTGCTGCGGTCTGCCATCCGGCGCTTCGACGAGGAAAAAGACACCAGAGAACTAAAAAAAAATAATTGTCTATAGCCGTAGATTCTACTATTGAATCCGCGGCCTTTTTTTATGCTATAATGGATTTATGACCGAAACAAAAACCAACTTAACCAGAAACACCTCATTTTTAACCGTGGCCTTAATAATCCAAAAGATTTTTTCGTTCACTTATTTTACTTTTTTGGCCAGAGAATTGGGGGCGGATAATTTGGGTAATTATTATTTTGCCATATCTTTCACAACGGTTTTCGGGATTGTCGCCGATTTGGGCTTGGCCAATGTCCTGACGCGCGAGGTGGCCAGAAAAAAAGAAGAGGCCGGAAAATTCTTAGGTAATATTTTAGGCCTAAAAATTCCTTTAACACTCTTGGCAATATTAGCCGTTTTATTGGCCATCAATTTAAACGATTATCCGGCTTCAATGAGAAATCTGATTTTTGTTTCCTTGGCCTGCGTTATCTTAGACTCTTTTTCCGCAACTTTTTACGCCGTTTCGCGCGGTTTCCATAATTTGCGGTATGAAAGCATTTCTTCCGGTTTTTTTCACGTCGTGGTTATGGCTGTTGGTTTGCCTTTGTTATTTTTGCGCGCCGGACTGGTAGCGCAAATGGCAGCGCTTTTAGCAGCCAGCTTTTCCCAATTTATTTTTTCGGCTTTTGCCATCCAAAAGAAAATCGGCGTGCCGATAAAACCGTCTTGGGATAAAAAGATCATCAAAGAAATAATAAAAATCGGCGTGCCGTTCGGAACTTTTGTCATTTTCCAAAAACTTTATACTTATCTTGACACTGTTTTGCTCGGGCATTTCGCCGACGCAAGTTATGTCGGCTACTACCAAATATCATTTAGGATTGTTTTTGCCTTGCAATTTATTCCTTCGGCTTTTATCGCTTCGGTTTATCCGGCGATGTCAGCTTTCTGGCATTCCAACCGCGAACAACTGAAAACCACCTTTGAAAAATCCTTGATTTATTTGGCGATTGTGGCGATGCCGGTTTCGGCCGGAGTTATCGCCATAGCCGACAAAATAATTTTAATTTTCAAGTCCGGCTATGACGCCGCGGTTTTGCCGATGCGGATAATTGTCTTGTCGCTTTTGTTTATTTTTATCGGTTATCCGTTGGGGTCACTTCTAAACGCCTGTGATAGACAAAAGCAGAATATGCGCAATATGGCGGTTGTTTCCGTCGCCAGCATAATTTTGAATTTAATCTTAATTCCGCGATATTTTGCAGTCGGCGCGGCCATTACGGTTTTGACTACTAATGTTTTAATGATAGCTTTGGGGTTTATCCAGTCGCGAAAAATCATGAAATATGATGGCGCTAAAATTCTGCTTGCTTTTGGCAAAATTTTCTTAGCCTCGGCCGCGATCGGATTTTTAGCTTTTTATTTAAAGAATGAAATAAATATATTTATTGACATAATTCTTTGCGCTTTGCTGTATCCGGTTTTGATATTGTTGTTGCAAGTGGTAAAAAAAGACGAAGTCCTACATATTAAGAATTCGTTTTTGAGAAAATAAAGGAGCATTCAAATCTATTGACTTAAATGCTCCAGATAAAACAGTTATTCGTTGTAACCTTTTGGCTTCGTTAGGTAAATCTCGCTATCACGTATTAACAATTCCTCGGGAGATACCATGAAAAAAATTTTTTGACCAAATATGTCCATCATTAATTGGAGCGAAAATTCATACCATTCGGCATTTTTCGGAGCATGTCTTGCGATTTGTTTTCGCTTCAGGTAGCGCTCGTAAACCCTCTCTCCTTCACTGGTGAGCCTAACCCACACATCCTGAGAAAGTAAATTTATACTTATAACCATTGGAAACCTTTATAGAAAAATGTTAAAGATTAAAAGTTCTATATAAACAATAGAACATATTTATGATAAAAAGTCAAGAGCCTAATAAATTTATACTTTTTACTCTGGAATTTCCGCCGCAGAAGGGCGGGGTGGGGAAGTATTACTTTAACTTAGTCAAATACTGGCTGGGAGATGATTTGATTGTCTTAACTGGCGGCCAACCGCAAAAAGAGGATGCGCCAAATGTTGTTAGAAAAAAACTTTTATTTAAATACATTTTTCCTCGCTGGCTCCACTCTGTTTATCATTTATCATTTATCATTTATCATTATAGAAACCCGTACATAATTATTGGGCAGATATTACCCCTCGGCATCCCAACTTATTTATTAGCGAAGATTTTTAAATTTAAGTATTCCGTTATTCTGCATGGTTTGGATTTCTCCATGGCTTTAAAACGACCAAAACTGACGCAAAAAATTCTTAACAAGGCGGAAAAAATAATTTGCGCCAACGGTTTCACTGCTTCGCAAGTCGCCAAATTTGACCGAAACCTGCAAAATAAAATTTCCACCGTCAACCCGGGGATAGAATCGATTTTTGTCCGCAATCCGCAAAAAGTCAAAGAATTGAAAGAAAAATATAATTTAACCGGCAAGGAAGTTATCTTCGGCCTCGGCCGTTTGGTAAAACGCAAAGGTTTTGATAAAGTCATTGAAGCTTTTGCCAAAATTTCCTCGGAAGCGCCGAATTTAGTTTTGGTTATCGGCGGCGACGGCGAAGAATTGGAAAATTTAAAAAAAAGCGCCGGCGAATTTCCGGGAAAAATAATTGTTTTGGGCGATATTGACGACCAAGAAAAATGGGCTTGGCTGGAATTATGTGATATATTTATAATGGTTTCACGCCAACTGGCCGGCGATTACGAAGGTTTCGGAATTGTCTATTTGGAAGCTGGATTGGCTGGAAAGCCGGTAATTGCCGGCGACTCCGGCGGCGTGCGTGACGCGGTTTTTAATCGCGTTAACGGCCTTTTGGTCAATCCGGAAAACACCGACGAAATCGCCGACGCTATTCTTTTTTTATATGATAATGAAGAATTCAGAAACGAACTTGGCGCGCAAGGGCAGAGGAGGGTGGTGGAAACTTTAACCGCCAGAAAACAAGCCGATAAAATACTCCAAATTTTAAGCGAAAAATAAAAGCTATGATCAGCGTTATTATCCCGGCCTACAATCAGGAAAAAAATTTAAAAGACTGTTTGGAAAGCTTGATCAAACAGGATTTTAGGGATTTTGAAATTATTTTAGTCAACGACGGCTCAACCGACAAAACCTTGAAAATCGCCGAAGAATTTTCCGATAGAATTAAAAACCTCGGAATAAATTATCAAATAATAAGCCAAAAAAATAAAGGCGCTCCGGCCGCGCGCAACCGCGGTTTTGCCGAATCGCGCGGCGAATTTGTGATATTTTGCGACGCCGACGCTGTTTTAAGAAACGATTGTTTATTAGAAATGATAAAGGCTTTGGAAAATAATCCGTCCGCCGGCTATGCCTATTCTTCGCATTATTGGGGCATAAAACTTTTCCGGCTTTGGCCTTTTGACCCGCAAAAATTGCGCCAAATTCCTTACATTCATTCAACTTCCCTGATAAGAAGAGAAATTTTTCCGGTTGGCGGCTGGGATGAAAACATCAGGCGTTTACAAGATTGGGATCTCTGGCTGACAATTCTGGAGCAAGGACATGACGGAATTTGGATAGATAAACCGCTTTTTAAAATTTCCATTGGTGGCACGATGTCTTCCTGGCTACCGTCTTTTGCTTATAAAATTTTTCCGTTTATGCCACAAGTTAAAAAATATAAAAAAGCAAGACAAATCGTGAAAGAAAAACACGGTTTGACCTTGCCGTAAAAAAATGAATTTAAGCCAAATTTTGAAAAATATTTTCAATAAATATTTCTATTATCTCCTCGGTGGTTTGGTTGTTGTGGAAATCGCTTCTTATTTCGGCCATCTTTTCCCGGCTTGGGGTGATTTATCATTTTGGCTATTAGCCTGTTTAGTATTGGTATTTTCTTTAAAAAACATCAGATACGGTATCTATGCGGCTTTTTTAGAGCTTTTAATCAGTTCCAAGGGATACCTATTCTCAACCACGATCGCCGAAACGGAGATATCAATCAGGATAGCCATTTGGCTTGTTTTGCTGGCGGTTTGGATAGTTTATTTTTTCAGTTCTTTTTTTAAAAAAAGAACTGAAAAAAAATCAATTTTTTTAAAAAAAGAAACCTACCGCCAAAATTATTTATATTATTTTTTCGGCTTGTTTTTCTTTATCGCCGCCGGATTAATTATTGGCTTGGCGCGTAATAATTTTTCCGATGTTTTTCTTGATTTTAACGGCTGGCTATTTTTCGCCCTGCTTTTTCCATGCCTTGAAGCTGTCAGTAATAAAAACTTTTCCAACGAGAATCTATCAATTTCTTTCAGTAGAATTTTTGCTATTGCCATTTCTTGGATGTTTTTAAAAACAATAATTTTGCTTTTTCTTTTTTCGCATACTTTTTCCGACGCGACTTGGGCGCAGAATTTTTTAAATTATAAAATATATCGTTGGGTGCGGGAAAGCGGAGTA
The DNA here is from genome assembly GCA_964486475.1 of uncultured Gammaproteobacteria bacterium. Taxonomy (GTDB): domain Bacteria; phylum Patescibacteriota; class Patescibacteriia; order Patescibacteriales; family WJLG01; genus JBAZHE01. The sequence goes on from CAZALZ010000002.1 coordinate 14,615, forward strand.
GGGGAAATAACCATGATGCCGTTCGGTTTTGTCCGGATCTTTTTCCAGTCGCATATTTTCGCGCTTTTCGCTTTTTTCGCCATCTTGACGACCATGGTAAAGTTTTCCAAAGAAATATTAACCACCAAAAAATTTTTAGTTTTTTTAATACTGGCGCAGACTGCTGTAATTTCGCTAATTATGATTTCTTACTCCCGCAGTTTTTGGGTAGGCCTGGCGACCGGACTTTTATTCTCCGCTTTTATTTTTTTAAAAAAATACGGCTGGAAAAAATCTTTCATCACCGCCGGATTAACGATAGTTTCCGCAACCTTGGCTCTGGGTTTAATTGCCGCAATTATAAAATTTCCTTTCCCAAAACCAGGAGTTAACTTTAATGTTGCGGAAGCCTTAACTGATCGGGCAAAAAAAATTACCAATGAAGCGGCCGCTTCTTCCCGTTATGCGCTTTTGCCGGAACTCTGGAAAGAAATCAAGGAAAATTTTATTTTCGGCGGCGGTTTTGGCCAAACGGTTTCTTATCGCACCAGTGACCCGAAAATTTTAGAAAACAATCCTGATGGTTATTATACGACTTATGCCTTTGAATGGGGCTGGCTTGATGTTTGGCTAAAAATCGGCCTATTCGGCGGTTTATTCTACTTGCTTTTTTTTATAAAACTATTCAAAAACTCTTTAAAACAAAACAATTTGCCGGGGGATGTTTTCGCGCTCTCCTTGATTGTATTGGTGGCGGTTAATTTTTTTACACCATATATTAATCATCCATTGGGAATCGGGACGTTTTTATTTGTCGCTATCGCCTTATTTTACCCCAAAGAACATACTCTTGCATTTTAAAAAACTTTAATGTATAGTCCTCATATTGCTCCAGCAAAATAATTAGTGTATAATCTAAAATTATAATAAATTTTGTGAAAAAAATATGAATGAAGAACAAATCATTTCTCAAGAAGGCTATAATAAACTCAAAGAAGAATATAATATCTTGGTTAATATAAAAAGAAGGGAAATAGCGGATCGCATAGAAAAAGCAAAAGAATTAGGGGACTTGTCAGAAAACGCCGAATATCATGAAGCCAAAGATGCCCAAGCTTTTAATGAGGGTCGGGTAGAAGAATTAAGTATTTTATTAAAAAACTTAACTATTGTAGATATCGACACTTGCGATAGCGGAGAAATCTCCATGGGTTCCAAAATTGCTATAAAAAATAAAAACACCGGGGAGGAAAAAAACGTAACCATTGTAAGCTTCAATGAAGCCGCCCCGGCAGAAGGAAAAATATCTAACGAATCTCCATTGGGCACGGCTTTAATAGGAAAAAAGAAAAATCAGGAAATTTCGGTTAACACACCAAGAGGAGAGATTTGGTACAAAATAATAAAGATATATTAACAATTAAACAACCAGACTTCCATCCCCAACCATATATAAATAAAATTTTCCTCTACGACCAGCAAAACCCACTATTGTCTTAGAGGTTTTTTTTAAATGACATTTTTGACTTTTTGTTTAAAAAAGCTTAAAATAAACACATATACTTTAAAAAAATATGGCAGAAGAAATAATTAAAAATCAAGAAAAAGAAAAAGATAGCCGTCTAAAAAAGCTGGAAGAAATAAAAAAACTCGGAATCAACCCATACCCCTCAAAAACAGGGGAAAAAGAGCCAATCTCCGATATTTTGGCTGATTTCAAAAATATTGAGGAGAAGAAAGACACAATAACAATATCCGGAAGATTGATGATTATTAGAAACTTTGGAAATTTATCTTTTGCTGAACTGCAAGACCAAAGCGGCCGGATGCAAATTGCTTTTTCTAAAAAAGAAATTAATCAAGAATCGTTTAAAAATTTTACCAAGCTTATAGACATGGGTGATTTTATTGCTGTTTCCGGTAAACTGTTTATCACCCACAAGGGTGAAAAAAGCTTAATGGTTCATGACTGGAAACTACTTTGCAAGGCTATTTCACCATTACCTGAAAAATGGCATGGCCTTTCCGAGGATGATGAAAGATATAGAAAAAGATATTTGGATATATTAACAACCCCGGAATTGCGCGATTTATTCATAAAAAAATCAAAATTTTGGGCGGTAACCAGAAAATTTTTGATCGACCGCGGATTTTTGGAAGTTGAAACTCCAACCTTGGAAACAACCACCGGCGGCGCCGAAGCTGAACCGTTTCGCACTCACCACAACGATTTTGATTTGGACGTCTACTTGCGCATTTCCGTTGGAGAACTCTGGCAAAAGCGTTTAATGGCCGCCGGCTTTGAAAAAACCTTTGAAATCGGCCGCGCTTACCGTAACGAGGGTTCTTCGCCGAATCATTTGCAGGAATTCACTAATATGGAATTTTACTGGGCTTATGCTGATTATAACGACGGGATGAAACTATCTCAAGAACTTTACCAAACAATTGCCACAGAGGTTTTTGGCACCACCAAATTTAAAACTCGCGAATATGAATACGATTTGGCAGGAGAATGGCCAAAAGTTGATTATCGCGAAGAAATACTAAAACAAACTGACATTGACGTCATAACTGCCTCTATGGAAGAAATAAAAAATAAATTGGTGGAGTTAAAAGTTAAATATGACGGTAATACTAAAGAACGTTTAATGGACACTTTATGGAAATACTGTCGCAAAAATATCGCCGGGCCGGCTTTTCTGGTCAATCACCCCAAACTTGTGTCGCCGTTAGCTAAAACCAAGGAGGATAATCCGGAACAAGTAGAACGCTTTCAAATACTTATTGCCGGCGCTGAAATCGGCAACGGCTATAGTGAGCTGAATGACCCGATCGATCAGAGAAAACGCTTTGAAGAGCAACAAAAATTAATCGATCGCGGCGACAAAGAAGCGATGATGCCGGATTGGGAATTTGTGGAAATGTTAGAACATGGCATGCCCCCAACTTGCGGATTCGGTTTTGGCGAACGCTTTTTCGCTTTTTTGGTTGATAAGCCGATTCGCGAATGCCAGATGTTTCCGTTAATGAAACCGAAACAAAAATAATTGCTGTACAAAAATTTTATACACTTTTTAAAAATATGTTAGATATTAAATACATCCGTGAACATAAAGAAGAAATTAAAAAAAATTGTGAGCACAGACTGTCGTCTGCCGATATTGATAAACTCTTAAGCTTAGACGAAAAACGCCGCCAAATTATCAGTGAAATTGATATTTTGAGAGGGGAGAGAAATCAAGGCGCCAAAGGTGGCAAACCAACTCCAGAAGAAATAGAAGTCATGAAACAAAAACGCGCTAAAGTGGCGGAATTAGAGGAAGTCCTCCTAAAAACAGAAGAAAAATACAATGAAGAACTTTTTAAAGTTCCGAATTTGAGTCATCCGGAAGTTATTATCAGTAAGAATGAAGATGATAATCCTGTTCTGGAAATTATCGGCGAACCGACAAAATTTTATTTTAAACCAAAAGACCACGTAGAGTTGGCGGCCAATCTAGACTTAATAGATTTCGACCGCGCCACCAAAGTTTCTGGCGCTAAATTCTTTTATTTCAAAAATGAATTGGCTTTGTTGGAATTTGCTCTCACACAATATTGTTTAGAAACGCTTTATAAAAAAGGTTTTACAGTATTTATCACCCCCGATCTGGCCAAACAAGAAGTTTTAAGGGATATGGGATATAACCCAAGAGGAGAATCAACCCAAATTTATAACATAGAAAATTCCGACTTATCGCTAATCGGTACAGCGGAAATTACCATGGGCGGATATCATGCCGGAGAAATTCTGGAAGAGACTGAATTACCCAAAAAGTATGTGGCCGTTTCTCATTGTTTCCGAACTGAGGCCGGCAGCTATTCTAAATTCTCAAAGGGGATTTTCCGCGTGCATCAATTTACTAAAGTAGAAATGTTCCAGTATGTAAAACCGGAAAATTCTGAAACGGCCCATAAAGAATTATTGGAAATAGAAAAAGAAATTTATAAAAGCTTAGAAATTCCTTTCCGGGTTATTGATCATTGTACGGCCGATTTGGGTGCGCCATCAATCCGCACCTATGACTTGGAGGCCTGGATGCCGGGAAAACCCAATAAAGAGGGGAGGATGGGGGATTGGGCGGAAATAACTTCAACTTCCAACTGCACTAATTATCAAGCCCGAGCGCTCAATATTAAATACAAAAAAGCTGATGGGACAAAAGAGTTCGTTCACATGCTTAACGGAACCGCTTCTTCAACTAATCGTCCATTAATAGCTATTTTAGAAAACAATCAACAAGCCGACGGTAGTATAAAAATTCCGAAAATTCTACAAAAATATTTACCGCATAATTTAAAATTCATAAAAAGATAAGATACTTATGTTTTTTTTCGTTTTATCCAATAAACATGGCAACAAGCGCCGAAAATTTTTCGATTATCACGAAAAAAAATTAAACAATCCGTTTTACAATAAGAAAAAAAAGATAGCCGATTCAAAAAAAATAAAAACAAAAATAATTATCGCCACTATTGCAATCCTCATTTGTTTTTTATTTTGGTTATTATACTTTTCAAAAATTTTTTTTATAAAAAATATTGAAATTTCAAAATTAGAAAAAACAAGCAAAGAGAAAGTTGAAGCTTTATTATCGGAAAAAATGAACGAAAACAAATCAAAAATAGCCCCTCAAAACAATTTAATATTTTTTAATACAGACGAATTCGCAGTTTTATTCAATAAAAATTTTCGTTTTCAGGGAATAAAAATAAGGAAAAAATGGCCAGATACCTTATCGCTGGAAATAACCGAGAAGACTTTATCCGCCATCTGGCTTGAAAATGAAAAATACTATTATTTGGACAATGAGGGATACCTTCTCGGCGAAGCCAATCTTTTGGAAATAAACGGACAGGAATACCCGCTCATTAAAAATAATTCCGGAAAAAAGATAAAAAACGGTAAAATCGAGCAAGATTCCAAAATAATAGCTTACTCAATAGAACTTTTTAAAAAAATTAAAGTCGAATACCCGGAAATATCTGTAAATTTTTTTTCCGTTGATGATGATATCGATTCTTTAAAACTGGCGATAGCCGGCGGTCCGGAAATATTTTTTTCAACAGAGAATTCTGCGGATGAGCAATTAGAAAAACTTTCGATATTAAAAAAAGAAAAACTTAAAAATGATTTCAATTCTAAAAAATATGTAGATTTGCGTTTTGGCGATAAAATCTACTACCAATAATAAACTATAAAACCTTGTTTATTCTAAGGTGTATGAAAAAAAATATGAGCAACAAAGACGTTGAAAAAATTTTTAAATTCATTTTTTGGTTAGCGGTGGTCGTAGCTTGCTTGGTGGTTATCGGTTTTTTTCTACTAATAATAAAAATTCTTTTGAATTTTTATCCGGAAATTAGCATTTTGGGGGTTGTTATGACTAATTAAACCGCCATCAAGGCAAATCCATCATACTTCGCTTAATCTACATTATGCGAAGTTATATATAATAGAAACAATGGGGGTAGGTTTTATACCTATTCTCTACTACCTATCGCATGACACAAAAACCAATTATAAAATATTTAACCGATTTTTTGGATTACGCAGAAATTGAAAAAGGTTTGTCGGCTAAGACGCAGGAAAACTATTCCAGGTTTCTACAGAAGTTTTTTAAGTGGATAGAAGATAATAACCTCTCCTCTCTTACGCCAGCCAAATTAACCGATGAGCACATTTGGAAATATCGCGTTTTTTTATCGCGCCATATTGATCCGAATAAAAAAACCTGGTTAAAAAAATCTACGCAAAATTATTATTTAATCGCCTTGCGTAGCCTTTTAGAATTCTTCGTGGAAAAAAATATTGAATGCCTGCCGCCAACCAAGATTAAACTGGCTAAGGATAAATCCGACCATGAGGTCAAATTTTTAACCCTGGCACAAATAGAACGACTCCTCTCTTCGCCTGATATTTCTACGACTGGCGGTTTACGCGACCGTGCAATTTTAGAATCATTCTTTTCTACCGGCTTGCGTATTTCCGAATTGTCTTCACTGAATCGCGACCAGCTAAAAATAAAAAAAGACACTAAAGAAATAGAAATCGCCGTGGTTGGCAAAGGCTCTAAAATCCGCACAATCTATTTTTCCGAGCGCGCCGTCGATGCTTTGAGAAAATATTTAGATAAACGCGCTGATCTGGATGAAGCCTTATTTATAAACTATAAGTCTGGTAAAAAAATAGACGACACCCCGCGCCGCCTATCCAATCGAGCCATTGAAGATATTGTTAAAAAATATGTTTTAATCTCTGGTCTGCCGGTCATGGCCACGCCGCACACTTTGCGCCATTCTTTTGCCACCGATCTACTCTCACACGGTGTTGACTTGCGCATTGTTCAAGAATTTTTAGGCCATCGCAATATCGCAACCACCCAAATCTACACCCACGTAACCAATAAACAGCTACGCGATATACATCGGCAAGCCCATGGAGGAAAAGAATTAAAAAAATAGGATGATTTTAAAAAGCGCCGATGCGCTTTTTAAAATCATGGTAAATACTCCAAAGGATCAACCGGTACGCCATCTTGACGAACTTCAAAATGCAAGTGCGGTCCGGTAGTTAAGCCAGAACCGACAGTTCCGGGCATACCTCCTGATAAAGCTATGGCTTGCCCTTGAATAACATAATCATCTTCAGACACCAATGGTTTTGAAATATGTCCATAAACCGTTGAAATATTATCTCCGTGAATTAACATTATATAAGCATAAGACTTGGTTCCGTCATACTTAACGCGCGCCACATACCCTGAGGCAGGAGCGACTATAGTGGTTCCCTGGGCCGCCCGGATATCAACCCCGGAATGTTCAAATAAATAACGAAATGGATAATCAGGATCATGAAAAAGAGCCGTAATAACATTCCTCGGAACTGGCCAAACAAATCCGTCGTCATTTATTTCTAAATTGTCCTTATCAAGGCTTTCCAATTTTTCTCTAACGGTTTTTTCTAGGTTGGCAATATCGTTTTGGGCGGCTAACTCCTGTTTTTCAGCTCGAGCAAGAAGGTTTTGATATTCTTTTTCGGAATTATTAGTTTCTTCTAATAAAATTTCTTTACTCATTTTTTCCTGCTCATAGGCGAGAAGACTCTGCTCAAGATCCTTTTTTAAATTAGCTAATTCCTCTTTTTTTATTTCCTGTTCATTTTTTTTATTTTCCAAATCTTTCTTGAATTGTTTTAACTTTTCCAAAGCTTCATTCATTTCGCTGTTTATATCCTCTAAATATTTAGCGCGACTCAAAAACTCGGAAAGAGAATTATTCATTAATAATATTTCCAAGGCACTGGCATCCCCTTCACGATACAATAATTTAAGAACATTTGAAATATTTTTCTTTTCTTTTTCTATATCATTTTCTTTGGCTTCTATTTCCACCTCAGTTCGACGAATTTCCAAAGTTGCCTCATTTATTTGATTTTTAACTTCTTCCACATCCAATTCGGCTTTAGCTATCCGATTATCTAAAATGGAAAGCTGGTTATTTAAACTTCTAACCTCGCTTTGCTTGGTCTTTATATTTTTAGCATATTGTTCTTTTTCTACTGCGATACCTTCCATCTTCTCTTTGCTTTTTTTAATCTCCTGGTTTAATTCTTTAATTTCTTGGTTTATCTGTTCCTCTGTCATCCCTTTTACCGTTTTGCCAGATGAAACCAATATTAAACAAAATAACACTAAAAATACATATATTTTTTTTATCTTTATCATATTTATTATTATAGCACAAAAAAACATATGGGTAAAATCTTGACACTCCCCTGTCTTTTTGTTATTATAACAATGCGTCAATGAATCGTAAACAATAATTTTGATTCATTTTATTATAATCATAATTTTTGTTTCATAAACCATGTTACTCGGATAAAATACATATAGATGTTCTCACGTGACACTTTAATTTTATGATAATTTTTATTTAGTATGGCTCACAAAAAAGCGGCCGGTGTTTCTCGCTTGGGCAGAGATTCAGAATCAAAACGCTTGGGTGTTAAAATCGGCGACGGACAAAGAGCAATACCGGGCAATATAATAATCCGCCAGCGCGGAACCAAATATTATCCTGGAAAAAATGTCGGCATGGGAAATGATCACACTTTATATGCGATGGCGAATGGTTTGGTTAAATTTTCCTCAAAGTTGATGAAAAAATTCAACAACAGAACAGCTAAAGTTAAAGTTGTCGGAATTGTGTCGGAAAAAAAATAAAAAAGTCCTTGAAAATAAAAAAAAATGCCTGCTGTCTTAGCAGGTATTTTTTTATTAAAAAATTCCGTTAAATAATTAAAAAAATTAAAGATATTACAATTAAAGAAATTCCCCCGATCGCCAAGGAAGGATGTTGTTTTTTGAAATGAATTGAAATATTTAAAATCAATGACACGGCCGCGAGCACTAAAAGTAAAAAAAAGTAAAAACTGGAAATATTTATTATTTTAGCAATATTCTTATTGGGATTATTTTTTAAAAGCATATATTGCTCGGTTATAGAAACTTCCTGAGGATTTATATATTGCTCAGAAACACTGGAAATTACGGTATTACCATTAGAGTCAGTAGCGCTTATATCAGCCAACACAACAGGTTTAGAAATTTTCTCATACTCTTCATTGCTGATTATTTCGCTACCAGACCAAACACCATCCTCATCTTTCCCCAATTCTATCTCTCTACCGCCCATAACTAAACTGGCTGATTCAATATTCCCCGATAATTCCGCCTCCGCGCGGAGAATTGTTTCTTCTTTTCCAACCGGCTGGCTTACGGAAACGCTGGCTTTGGCCGGTTCCGGAGAAACCGTAACCGAGGTTATGTTATTTTTTTCTACAACATCTTCTTGTTGCCCGAAATATTGAGCGGCAAATACCGTAGAACGCCCTTTAAAAACGCCATCAGCCATGGCCACGCCTATTTCTTTAAAATCTTCATCAATTAAATTGGCATAGTGCGTCGGGCTCTCCTTCCATGCCTCAACAACCTCTTCGGCCAAAGCAAAACCCATGGCTAAATTCTCTCCAGCGATTGAATATTTATATCCGACGGCGCCGAGCCAATCACCGAGAGTTTTTCCGTTAGGACTAGTATGGGCAAAATATTCATTAATAGCCATGTCTTTAGCTTTTTCCATGGCGGCTTGATTTAATAGAGAATTTTCTTGCAATTCCGATAATTCTTTTTCTTTTCTTATCTCGTTCGTCAAAGAGATAATTTTTCGGCCTTGTTCTACAGAAACTTCCGGGGTCAACCAAGCGCTCATCGGAAAAAATAAAATAAAAAGAACGGCCACTGTCTTGATAAGAGCCGCGCCGAGCAAATGAAAAGCTATTCTTTTTGGGCGTAAAGAGTGGGGTTGATAATTATTTCCTTTATGCGGAATAAAAAAATCCTTTAAACTGCCAGGACCATTAGGATTTCTTCCCAAAAAGACTTCTTCTCCATCATCCACACCATCATCGTCCGTGTCCGGATCATATGGGTCGGTTCCGTAAAAATAAAGCTCTTCCCAGTCAGAAAGACCATCGTGATCACTGTCCTTATGTTTCAATCTTTCTATTTTATTGTTTTTTTTCTTCCTATTTTTAAACATATTATATATTTCTTAGAAAATAACATTTTTTATTTAAAAAGTCAATTATTTTTGTTTCACAAACTCTTTAAATTTTTTTAAAAATATTTGCACGGAACGCTTTTTTGTTGGATGAATTTCGCCAACCAATTTCTCTATATCCGTCCATTTCCAAGCTTGATGCTCCCAAAAATTAATTTTTATATCTTCATCCCTTCCAGTAAATTCCGCAATAAACAATCCTTGTTTTTGGCCCTTAAACCCTAAGTAGCGTTCTTTGTCTCCAAAAAAATTTTTTAAAGAGTTGGAAAATTTGTAGTGATAAACATCTAAAAACATTCTCTTTGGAACGAATTTATCAGTATTTAAATTTTCTTTCAATTCTCTTTCGCCAGCTGCCATGGGATTGTCCCCGTCAGTTCCGCCTTGTGGTAACTGCCAATAACCAGACCAACCAGCCTTCTCAGCTATCAACACTTTGTACCTGAAATTTTTATTATCATTAGCCTCTTTTTTATACAAAAGGCAAGCTACGCAATAGTGATAAAAAAAATGATTAATAAATCTATTTTTTAAAAATTCCTTTATGAAAACCGCAGTAGCATTCCAGATTCTTTTAAAACGATTTGGTTGAATCGCCAAGCGCCATAACCACTCCAACCCCACTGAACGTAAAATTTTCGGCGCACGCTTTTTTTTGCCTGTTAAGTAATCAAACGTTCCCCCGACACCTAAAGCTATTTTGGCAGAGCTGATGTTCTTTATTTGGCTATAAATAAACTTTTCTTGCCAAGGAGAGCCAATACCCACAAAAACTATTTCCGGTCTAAAATCTAAAAAATCTTTTTTCTTTAAAATATTCTCTTGCCGGCCGATCTCTTCAACAACAATACTGATATTCGGGTATTTTTTTTTAAAAGATTTTTCTAATTCCTTTTTTCTGGAAAAACCGCCTTCCCAAATAAGTACGCCGACCCGTTTGCCTGATTTATTAGCCTGGGCCAAAAGTTCCAATGTTAAATCTGCTCCGGAGGTTCTTTTAATATTCTTCCCTAAAAGCCAGCCAGCAAATTTTATGCCAATACCATCGGGAACGGCTAAATCCGCGCAAGAAAGAATATAAAAAAGCTCGCTGTCTTTTTGAGCAGACAAAATTATTTCCGGATTCGGTGTAACAATATAATGCTGTTTATCGCCGTTGTAAAAATCATTAACCTTCTTTATTGCCGAATTTTTATCAACATTATCTATATCAACTCCTAAAATTTTTATTTTATCCATATGTTTTAATTATAAATGGTTTAGGCAATAAAGTAAAATTATTGAATATTAGCCTCGTTAATATTAAATTAATAAAATTTTATTAACAAAAAATAATTTTATATTATATTGCCAAATAACAATAACTATCTTGTCATTATAAAGGTGCAAATAAATGTTTGCACCTTTTAAATTTGACAAAAAATATTCAGCGCGCTATATTAATTTTAGCACTCAAAATATAAGAGTGCTAAAACTCATTTAACAAATTTATTAAACATGTTCAATAAATTTACAACTAAGGCACAAGAAGCAATTATTAATTCTCAACTGATTGCCGCTGAATGCGGCCAACAAAACATAGAAGCCATCCACATGCTTGCCTCTCTTCTTGATCAGGATGAAAGCTTGGTTTTGCCGGTTTTAGAAAAAATTGGAATTACGCCTGATGCTGTAAGCGATGCCGCTTACGACGAAATAGAAAAACTTCCTCGCCATCCCGGCACTAAGCCGGGCGGTCGTTTTATTCCTCACGGCGAGGGCGGGATTGGAACGGTTTCCGGAACGGCGGAGGCGGCTTTTGTTTTGGAAAGATCTAAAAAAGAAGCTGACCGTTTCGGCGACGAATTCATTTCCACCGAGCATATTTTTCTTTCTTTAATCGGTATAAAATCAAAAGCTCAAGAAATTTTACTCCGTTTCGGCATTGATTATGAAAAAGTTTTCAATCTTTTAAAAGAATTGCGCGGAGGCAAAAAAATTACCGAACCGGATTCAGTGATTCGTTCTCGTGCCTTAGAAAAATACACGGTTGATTTGACTGAATTAGCCAAACAAAAAAAACTTGATCCGGTAATCGGGCGGGATACGGAAATCAGGCGCATTATGCAGATACTTTTGCGCCGCACCAAAAACAATCCGGTTTTAATAGGTGATGCCGGAACCGGAAAAACCGCCATCGTGGAAGGTTTGGCGCAAAAAATAATCGCCAGCGATGTTCCTGAAAATTTACGCAATAAAAGAGTTGTTTCTCTTGATTTGGGAGCTTTAATCGCCGGGGCAAAGTTTCGCGGAGAATTTGAAGAACGCTTAAAAAGCGTTATTAAAGAAGTTGAAAGCGAGGAAAGCAATATTATACTTTTTATAGACGAACTGCACACCTTAGTTGGCGCCGGAGCTTCAGAAGGAGCGATGGATGCTTCCAATATGTTAAAACCAGCGTTAGCGCGCGGAAGAATCAGGGCCATCGGCGCTACAACCACTAAGGAATACCAAAAGTATATAGAGCGCGACTCGGCTTTAGAACGCCGCTTTCAACCGATTAATGTGAGCGAACCGACAATCGATGACACAATTGATATCTTGCGCGGCATTAAAGAAAAATATGAAGTTCATCATGGTATAAGAATTACGGACGAAGCGGTAGTTGCCGCCGCCAAACTGTCCACACGATATATTTCTGATCGCTTTTTGCCGGACAAAGCCATTGATTTGATTGATGAAGCGACTTCGGCTTTAAGAATGGAGGTTGATTCCACACCTGAAGATTTGGAAAAAATGAAAAAAGAAATCCGACGTTTGGAAATTACCAAAATGGGTCTTGGAAAAAATTCCAAAAACAACAAAGAACAAAGCGATATTAACCGTCAATTGGAAGAATTAAAAGAAAAGGCCGGGCAATTGGAATTGCATTGGAAAAACGAAAAAGAAGCAATTGCAAAAATTCGCAACTCCAAAAGAGAAATAGACGATCTTAAACGCGAAGCTGAAATTGCGGAACGCCGCGGCGATGATTTGATGCGAGTAGCCGAAATCCGTTACGGCTTGATTCCGAATTTAGAAAAACAGGTTAAAAAATCAGAAAAGGAACTGACGGAAATTCAAAAAAACGGACAAGCAATTTTAAAAGAAGAAATCGATACTGAAGATATTGCTAAAGTTGTTTCGCGTTGGACTGGTATTCCCCTCTCCAAAATGATGGAGAGTGAAATTCATAAATTGGTCAATTTAGAAGAAGAGCTAAAAAAACGCGTAGTTGGGCAAGAAGGAGCGATCAGCGCTATTGCCAAAGCTATTCGTCGTTCCCGCGCCGGCATTGGAGAAGAAGGGCGTCCCATCGGATCATTTTTGTTTGTCGGTCCGACTGGCGTCGGTAAAACAGAATTAGCCAAAGCTATCGCCGGCTTCATGTTTGACGATGAAAATGCCCTTATTCGCCTGGATATGAGCGAATACATGGAAAAGCATAGTGTGGCTAAAATTATCGGCTCGCCTCCGGGGTATGTCGGTTTTGATGAGGGTGGACAATTAACGGAAAAAATTCGCCGCCGGCCGTATAGCGTTATCCTGTTTGATGAAATAGAAAAAGCTGATCCTGAAATATTCAACATACTTCTGCAAATGCTAGATGATGGCCGAATCACCGACTCTAAAGGACGCTTAGTGAATTTTAAAAACACTATTATCATTCTAACATCAAATCTTGGAAATGAAATAATCAAAAAAATGTCTATCGGTTTTACCGATCATGACGGCGCTAAAGAGAAGGATGGTGCCTATAAAGATATTAAAGAAAGAATAAACGCCAAATTACAGGAACATTTCAAACTGGAATTTTTAAACCGCTTGGATGAAATCGTAGTTTTCCGATCTTTAGACAAAAAAGCTTTAGAAAAAATAGTTGATTTGGAATTAGTTAAAGTGGAAAAACGTTTAAAAAATAAGGATATAAGTTTAAAAGTGAACGCCAAAGTTAAAAAAATGCTATCAGAGGAAGGATTTGACAATACTTTCGGTGCACGACCCCTAAAACGCCTAATACAAAATAAAATTTTAGACGAGCTGTCTTTAAAAATAATTGAAGGAAAGATTAAAGATGGCAGCCGAGTCTTGATAGATATCAGTGCGGAAAATAAGGTTATTTTAAGTGTGAAATAAAATTTGGGTAAAAAAAATACCGTTTGTGCGGTATTTTTTTTTACAATTTTTTATTTTTTCTTATTCCTATTCAAATCAACTTCCACAATAACACTTTCACCCCTCTCATCTTTAAACTCTACATCCAATGATTGCTTTAATATGTGCTTACCGACAACTATCCCACGCTTGCCATCAACATTAACTCGCATACCAATCTCTGGCATTTTTTCAGCCATTTCTTTATATCCCTGATTTTCATATTGCAAACAGCACATTAAACGTCCACACAACCCGGAAATACGATCTGAACCGCGATGAACGACTTGTTGATTCTCGGCCATCTCCGAGCTAATAGAAGAAAAATCCTTAATAAAACCGCGGCAACATAAAGGACGACCGCAATGCCCGCAATCCCCCATCAAACGAGCTTCATCCCTAATTCCAATTTGAGTTAAACGAATTACTTTTCCAAAATAGGCAGTTAATTCTTTAACTAAATCACGAAAATCAATCCGACCGTCAGCTATAAAGGCAAAATTTATGCGATTGCCCGAAAGAGAAAAAATCGCGTCAACAAACTTCATCGGCAAATTCTTACTTTCCGCCATCTTTCGACAAACAGCAAGTGCCGATTCAATTTCTTCTTCACCTGGAATTTTTCTTAAATCATCTTCGCTGGCTATCCGTAAAATCGGTTTTATCCCGCTTTCTTCGCTTTCTTCCTGATTAAGCTGGTCAGTTTCCGTAAAACCGGAAATCTCGCCGATATCCAAACCCAACTCGGTCTCAACAACCACCTTGTCTCCGATAGATAAATTAAAGCCGTTCAAAGAAAATAAATACGGTTTATCCCATTTAGCGAATTGTATATTAGCTATTTTCATTATTCCAAACTAAATCTTTTAAAGGAAATAATTTTGGCGCCATCAAGTATCTGCTCTATTTTTTTACCTTCATCCTTGATAAACTCTTGTTTTAATAGGCAGTTATTCTCGTAGTACTTATTGATTTTACCAACCAAAATTTTTTCTATAACAGCTTCCGGCTTACCTTCTTTGATTAAAACTTCTTTTTCTATTTCTTTTTCTTTTTCAATAACTTCAGCCGGAACCTCCGAAGGATCGATGCATAAGGGGTTTGTGGCGGCTATCTGCATAGCAATCTCTGAGGCCAAATCTCCTTTATCAGGAGCATCTAAGGCCACTAAGACACCAATTTTACCGCCTAAATGAGAATACCCAGAAACAGTCCCGCCTTTTAAAACAGCAAATTGTTTAATATCTATTTTCTCGCCTATTGTTCCGGAAAACTCATCAATACTCTCTTTAACAGTCGAACCTTCCAATAATGAAGACATTAAAGCATCCAAATCAATCGGCTTTAAGGTTTTAATATTTTCTAAAATTTTAGCGGCCAAAGATGTAAATTTTTCATTGCGTGCGACAAAATCAGTTTCGGCATTCAGTTCAAGCATGTATCCTTCATTACCAGATGAATTGGTTTCCAAAAGAATAACGCCTTCGTTGGCTTCGCGATCACCGCGCTTGGCTGCCTTGGCAATGCCTTTTTTGCGCAAAATTTCCATGGCAACGCCTATGTCGTTGTTAGCTTCTTCTAAAGCTTTTTTACAATCCATCATTCCCGCACCGCTTAACCCGCGAAGTTTTTTAATGAGTTCCATAAATTTTAATTTTATAATTTTTAAAAAAATTTTATTTCTCGATTTTCTCTTGTTTTTTGGCTCCAAGAATTGCCTCTCTAACAACGGCTAAAACAAGATTAACTGTTTTAGAAGCATCATCATTCCCCGGAATCGGATAATTAACCATCTCCGGATTGACGTTGGTATCACAAATAGCGATTATTGGAACATTTTTAGTCCGAGCTTCGGCTATAGCGGTTTTTTCTTTCTTTATATCCCAAACAAATAAAGCATCCGGTAATTTTTGCAAATTAACTAACCCGCCAACTTTTGTTTCCAGGCGAGAAATTTCCCTCTCTATCGTCAACCGCTCTTTTTTAGTATAACGATCCAATTTCCCCGAATTTTTTTCTTCAAGCAAGTCACGATACTTGCGAATCATTTTCTTAAAAATCAAAAAGTTTGTCAAAAGACCTCCCAACCATTTTTCTGAGACATAGGGCATTTCTGCAGCTAAAGCCGTCTCTTTTATAATTTTTTTAGCTTGGTTCTTTGTCCCGACAAACAAAATTGTCTTACCTTCGCGCGCCAGCGTTTCTATGAAATTAAGCGCATTTTCCAACATCTTCTGACTTTTGGATAAGTCAATGATATAAATATTGCGACGAGCGCCGAAAATGAATGGTTTCATTTTCGGATGCCAGCGGCTGACATTGTGGCCGAAATGCATTCCAGCCTCCATCATTTCTTCAATCTTAGGCAAATTAGCCATAGTTTTCCTTTGTTCCTCTACCCTAACGATTAAAACCATTCCGGCTAAGAATGGCAAGGTTTTCCTCTTGGCGTTTAAGGTATGGGATATTAAAATTAAAAGTGGAAAGGCCGATTTTCGGGCTTTTCCTTTTATAATTAACAGTTTAATATAAGTTTAAGGAGATGTCAAATAATTTAGTATAGAGTATGAAGTATGGAATATTTATTTATTTTTGGCTAATTTTAAAATAATAAATTATAATTGACTTAAGAAACCATTTTTGATATTCTGATATACTAACGAACCTTTCAATTTAACAAGGGGGTAACGAATGAAAAGGAAGCTATCGTTGTGCGAAAACGTTTTAAAACGAATGGAGGAGCTAATATCTCTGGTGGAATGTGGTGATCAAAGATCCGAGCATGAATTTATACGACTCGGAAATATGCTGAAAGAATCTGCTATCCCCGTAAAAAGTAAAAATGTGATTCTTATCAGTATCATATCCATACGTAACAGCAGACTTAAAGGAGGAACAAGCGACATGTATGCTTGCTTGACCTCATTAGCGAAAGAAATTGCGAAAGAAATTCCATGAATATTATGGAGGTGTTTGGCGAAAGCTGAATGCCTTTTTATTTTGGTTTGCAATTTAAAAATCGCAAATCGAAATTTGAAATAACCCCGCCTCCCA
Organism: uncultured Gammaproteobacteria bacterium; assembly: GCA_964486475.1. GTDB lineage: Bacteria > Patescibacteriota > Patescibacteriia > Patescibacteriales > WJLG01 > JBAZHE01. The sequence goes on from CAZALZ010000002.1 coordinate 31,487, forward strand.
AAACTTCATCGCCTTTATAAAAAACCGCACTTTGGCCGGGAGTTATGGCGCGCTGAGGAGTTGAGAATTCTACTATTACGCTAACCGTAGGAACGCAAAATTTTGCGTTCCTACATTTTTTTACCACGCACGGCACGGCCGTATGGCGATAGCGGATAACAGCTTGGCATTTGAAAGGAAATTTCGGCGCGGTGCCGGAGATCCAGTTGACATTCTCGGCAATTAAAGTTTTAGAGTTCAAAGCCGGATCGTCAGCTTTATTGGTCACATAAAGAGTATTATTTTCAAAATCTTTTCTAACAACATAATACGGGCCGGTGCCGCCGATTTCCACGCCTTTGCGCTGCCCAATGGTGTAAAGCGGCAGACCTTGATGTTCGCCCAAAATTTCTCCGGCCGAATTTTTAATCGGCCCTTTCTTCATTTTCAAATTTTTCTTTAAATACTCGTTGTGCTCGCCCGACAAAAAACAAATATCCTGGCTCTCATCTTTCAAACTTGGGACTTTATTTTTTTCAGCCTGAATTTTAACATCTTTTTTAATCAAGCCGCCCATGGAAAAAATCAAATGCTTAAGCTGGCTTTGAGTAAGATTATACAAAAAATAAGTCTGGTCTTTCTTGTCGTCCTGAGCGCGAAAAAGCTTATATTTTCCTTTGATTTTTTTAATTTTTATATAATGTCCGGTTGCCAAATAATCACAACCCAAAGCGCGGGTTTTATTAAGCAGTTCGCCGAATTTGATCAGCTGATTGCATTTAATGCAAGGATTGGGCGTAATCCCCTTCTTATAAGATGATAAAAAATAATCTTTAACTTCTTTCTTGAATTCCGAGCGCAAATCCAAAGGATAAAATTTTATACCTAATTTCCGACAAACTTTTCTGGCGGCATCCTCATCGCAGCAACCGCGTTCAATGCCGAGACGCATAAAAATTCCCAGACATTCATAGCCTTGATCCTTAAGAATTTTAGCAGTCATGGAAGAATCAACTCCTCCGGACATAGCAACTGCAATTCTTGGCTTTTTATTTTTTGTTTTATTTTTTTTCATATCATTTTTATCGTGTCATTCCCGCGAAAGCGGGAATCTAAAATTTTACTTTATGCTACAAGCTCTGGATTCCCGCTTTCGCGGGAATGACAACTGGAAAAAATTTTAATATATTCATCGGCTGATTTTTCCCAACTAAATTTTTTTGCTTGTTCCAATCCTTGTCTTGATAACTCCTGCCGTATTTTTTCATCATTAGCCAAAACGATAATCGCTTTTTCCATAGCCCTTTCGTTGTTGACATCAACCAGCACGGCCGCACTTCCGGCCGCTTCCGGCAAAGAAGACGAATCACCGGTAATAACCGGACAGCCGCAAGCCATAGCCTCTAAAATCGGCAAGCCGAAACCTTCGTAGAATGACGGGTAGGCAAAAATTGTCGCCAAATTGTATAAAGCCGATTTATCGGCATTATCAATATAGCCTAAAATTCTTATTCTATTCTTGTTTCTCGCCTTCTCAACAGCAGAAAAAATTTCCTTATTTTTCCAGCCTTTTCCGCCTGCCAGAACCAAATAGTAATCTTTTATCTCTTTTGCAGCAGCATCAAAGGCGCGGATTAGTCCGGCGATATTTTTTCTTGGCTCAAAGCTGCCGATGTTGAAAATAAATTTTTCCGGCAAATCGTATTTTTCTCTCATTTTTTGCAAATCATTAGGTAAAATTTTCTTGAATTGCGCGCCAACGCCGGGATAAACGACTTTTATTTTTTCCGGCGAAATATTGAATTTTTTAATAATATCACTCTTGGTATTTTTAGAAATCGCTATTATTATATCAGAATTTTCCATCATCTTTTCAAGCCCGATCAGGCGGTGCCAAAGATTTTTGCGCCAAGAAAAAAATTCTGGATAAAGCAAAAAGGAAATATCATGAACAGTCAAAATCTTTTTACAATCTTTAGAAAAAGAGGAAAAATTAATATGCGGCGACCAAAAAACATCAATCTTGTTCGCAAAACCCTCCCCGAACCCTTCCCAAGATGGGAATATTTTATCTAATTTCGGCCAGGAAAAAATCTTCTGCAAAAAATAATTAAAAATTTTGTTAGGGAATTTTGTGGAAAAAATCTTAATTTTCGGCTGGCTGAATTTCGGCAAACGTTCGGACAAATCCTTAAAAGAATTATAATATAAAAAATATTGGTTCTCTCTGTCGGCGGTCAAAATCGCGGTCAATAAGTCCAGCGTATACCAAGATACGCCGCTATACTCCTTGTCAATTAAAACCCTAATATCAACTCCAATATTCATATTTTAAATTATAATAGAAAAAAGGGAGCTTTGGAAGCTCCCCCGATCACATTCTTATCACATAAGCCGCACCAAAGGTGAGGCCGCTTGATTGATAGTTACCTGCGAAAAGATGTAATTTACCAGCTCGAAAAGCTGGTTTTATTATCAGTTCAATTTTTACATCCTCCCCAAGAAGGAGGACTATGCAACTCTCTCCGTACTCCCCCTCAAACCTTTTCACTACAGTTCCTACCGATCTTCCTTTTAGAAGAAAATCGAGAGAGAGATTGCTTATCCCCAAGACACGACCGGAAAGGCTGCCTTCATTGAATTTTACCCTCCCAATGAAGAGGCTGGGAGTGTTTTCTCTATCCCCTTCCAAATAAATCATAATAATACTTTCACTGATCTTCTTCATGAAAATCCCCTTTTTTAAAGTTAATAAAAGAACTTAAATTTTTCTTAAAATTATCCGTGCTAAATTTTTCCGCCACAGCACGGACCGATTTCCTGTCAAAATCCTCCTTTTTAAAATTATTCACTGCCACAATAACCGCTTCCGGAGTTTGGTGATTAAAAAACATCCCGCTCTTCCCCTCAACCACAGTTTCTATCGCCCCGCCCTTACCATAAGCAATAACCGGGGTGCCGCAAGCCATGGCTTCAACCGCACTAATGCCGAAATCTTCTTCCTGCGGATGAATGAAAGCCTTGGCGTTATAAAAAAGCTTGGGCAAATAATCATTACTGACCCGGCCAAGAAATTCGATATTTTTCGCCGAACCGGCCAAATCTCTTAATCTTTCAAAATCAACTCCGGAACCGAATATTTTCAATTTTCTTTCCGGCATTTTTTTAAAAGCTTCAATAACTATGTCCACTCTTTTATAAGGAGCCAAGCGGCAGCCGCTAAGAAAATAATCCTCTTTTTCCAAATCTTTGTCAAGCAAGCCTCCGGAAATATTATATTTTTCAGTATCAACCGGCGGATAAATGATTTGACTGTCGCGGCGATAGTATTTTTTTATGCGATTTTTAACGGTTTGGGAATTAGCAATAAAAAAATCCACTCGATCAGCCGCCTGCCGATCCCAAATTCTAATATAATTAAGAGCCAAAGAGATAATCTTTTTAAAAAATTTATTATATTTCAACTCATTGATATATTGATGTGTATCACTCCAAAGATAACGGGTTGGGGTGTGGCAATAATCAATATGCAAAGTTTCTGGTTTTGTTATAACCCCTTTGGCAAAAGAAGCTGAATCTGAAATAACCAATCGAAACATCAATTTTTCTATCGGGATAATTTTTCTTTATATTATTTTCCTCGGAAAGCAAAGTATAAATCGGCGCCTCCGGAAACATCTCCGAAAGTACTTTTAAAACTTTTTCAGCCCCTCCGTCTTGGGCAAGATGGTCATGAATTAAAGCAACCTTCATATTTAATTCGATTTAGCGAATAAGCAAATTAAAACCGTATTGGCGATTATTCCGCTTCTCTTTTTTTGAATACCGCCAATGGAGTACGCAAAAGAATCGTAATATCAAGAAGCGGGGACCAATTTTCTATATAATAAGTATCCAGCTTAACCTCTTCTTCAAAAGAAAGATCGGAACGACCGGAAACTTGAGCCATGCCGGTAACTCCGGGTTTGACATCTAAAACCTTTTTGTGATGGCGCTCATATTTGGCAACCTCTTCAGGCAAATGAGGGCGCGGTCCGACCAATGACATATCTCCTTTCACGACTAAGAAAAATTCAGGTAACTCATCAATTGAAAAACGACGCAAAATTTTACCAATTTTCGTTATGCGCGGATCGGAAAAAATTTTTACCAAAGGACCGTCGGTGCGAGTGTTTTTTTCCGCCAACTCGCGATAGCGCATACTGTCGGTGCGATCGCGCATCGTACGAAACTTAAAGTAACGGAAAGGCTTGCCACCGGAACCGATGCGAAAAAGAGGCGAACCGTCATCGCGGCGGGAAAAAAATACTGGTCCATTCGATTCCAATTTTATGGCAATAGCCGACAAAATCATCAATGGCGAAAATAAAACCAGCAAAGCCAAAGAAATTATTATATCAAAAAATCTTTTATATATCCGGCCCCAGCCGTCCAGGGGGGTTCTCTTTACTTCTATAACCGGTATGCCGGAAAATTCAGAAAATTCTGTTTTTAAAACCTTTGTCTCTAAAAGATCGGCTACATATTTAAAACCTATATGATATTCTTCGGTAAAATCGCAAAGCCTTAAAATTTCAGCTTTGCTTAAATTCGGATCAGCTTGTATTATCTCATCTATCTCATTTATTTTTATAAATTCGGATAACTCTTGAGCTGTTTCCATTTCAAAATCCCGCAAACGCTTAACAACCTCAAAACCGCTGTCGCGCTGCTCGGAAAAAAAACCAATCAAAAAATCAGCGGTTTTGCTGGCTCCGACAAGAACAACCCTTTTTACGCCAATACCTTTGGTAAATAGGAATCTTTGCAGATAACGAACAACGATTCGGCTTAAAGATATGTAAAATATGGCCAAACTCCAGGCGGCCAATACTATAAAACGGGAATCAAAAAGTTCTCGCCGCAAAAAAATTAAAATAACAATTAGCATTAAGCCGGTAGAGCAAGCTAAAACTATTCTATATATTTCTTTAAATAATTTGCGGGCGCTATTGATTGAATAAAGCCCGGAAAAAGCGAAAATTACAAGCCAAAATATCCCAATTAAAAAAACCGCACGCAAATAACCGTTAAGCGGTAAATTAAAAATTGCCGGGCGCAGACCGCGGAAATTTTCAGAAAAACGAATATAATAAGCGGTTAGCGCCGCCAAAATTATCATTAGATAATCCAGCGGGACTAAAAGAAAAGAAAAGAATAACTCGGAACGTTTCATAAAAAAAATATCCTAAATTACAACAGTTCCAGGGCGAACTATAAGCCGGATTTTGTAGAACCCGCGTTTTATCGCGAATTCCGACAGCCATTAATCTGGCATTGGCATTACTGCCAAGCTCAAGCGAGCTACGTTCCTCTCCGCCTTAAGGCGAAGGTTTGCTCTTGCTTCAAATGGGGCTTGCCGCACTTCCCGATCGCTCGGGAGCGAACCGCATAGCGAATGTTGATTAGGATATCCTTAAAATCAAAACTCTCATTGCGGAACTTTTCACCTTTGTTCGCTATAATTTTAGCGATGGCGGATTTATCCGCTATGCTGAAAACTTTAACGAATAGTATAGTCTCTGTGGCGCTTTCCGTAGAGTTTCCCCTCGTGGACGTTATCCACCATTATTTTATCAAATCTTACGACTTGATGAAGTCCGGACTTTCCTCTTTAAAAAAGCGACTGTCCGTTCGCCCCGGAACTGCTGAAATTTAAATAATTTAATAAGCTAACAATAGATAAAATATAGCACCGATAATAAAAAAAGTCAATTTGCTATTGACAATAAAAATAAAACGTGGCAATATTTGGTTAAAGTAAGGCATTCTAAAAAAACAAAAAAGAAAGGATACCTAATGTTTTGGCTATGGCTATGGCTATTTTGTAAAAAGAAAGATGATTCAGGGGTGTTGCCGGATACTCACGAAGAAGTAGTAAAAAGGAGGGAGAATCATTTTTACAGACTTTATACTTCGACGGCAATCCCCCGAAAAAAGGAAAAAAATCCCCCCGTCTATACAAAAATTCCCACCAAAATAGTGCATTCCAATGATATTTGCCCTTATGCCGGCGCTTGCCGGATGTGTGGGAGAAGTTGTGGAGAAGGATCGCCAGGGTATCATCCCTGCGGTCTTAGAATAGAAGACCCCGAAAAATATCTCTCTATTCCAGTTCCAGTGGCTTAGGGTTTTCCCTAAGCCTTATTTTTTTATTTTTTTCATCAAATCCGAGTAAAATTCCAAATTATTCAGAGAAGCTAATCTTGCCCCCAAAGGATCGTTTATTTTAAATAAATGGTGCAAGTAAGCTAAGCTGTGTTGACGCAAAATCTTTAAAGAACTATCCGGATTTATCAAGGAAAAATCAGAAGAAAAACGGCTATTGCCAATATTGATTGTTTTATAAAAATTCTTTTGCGGACTGTTATTTTTTTTATTTTTCCAATAAAAAAGCTTGCCATGGCGACCTTCACGAGTCGGGATAACACAATCAAAAATATCCCAACCCATCTCATGACAACGAACAATATCTTCCGGTAAGCCGACTCCGAGGGCAAATTTTATTTTATCGTCCGGAATAAATTCGGCTGTCGCCCGCAGAACTTCTGCCAAAAAATTACCATCTTTATCTATATGCCGCGCGCCAAAACCATAACCGTCAAAACCGATCTTAACTAATTCTTTGGTGCAATATTCCCGTAGGTCAAGTTCTCCCCCGCCCTGGACAACCCCAAATATTAAAGGTTTTTTCTCTGGCGCAATTTTCCTCTTTTTTAATTGTCTGCCATACTCTTTTTTACAGCGAGCCGCCCAAACAATTGTCCGCTCAACGGCTTTTTCCAGTAAAGGCCGAGAGAAATCATTTGGCGGACAATCATCAAGGCAAACCATCATATCAACGCCTAAATCAAATTGAGTTTGAACGGCTTTTTCAGGAGTTAATTCATGAATTGAACCATCTGAAGGAGAATGAAAAACCGCGCCGTTATCGGTTATTTTCCCCATCTTGGGATTTTTGTGTATCAGGGAGAAAACTTGATACCCTCCGGAATCTGATAATATTGGTTTATCCCAATTCATAAATTTATGCACACCACCGGCTTTTTTTATTATTTTCAAGCCGGGTTCTAAATATAGATGTAAAGTATTCACAACCAAAGCGCTAATTCCGGAATTGGCAACTTCATCCGCCGACAAAAATTTTACCAAAGCCCTCGTAGCATCCGGCATAAAAAAAGGCGCCGCCAAATTCCCATGAGCTGTTTTTAAGATTTTCCTCATAAAGCAAGAGGCAGGTTTTATCCTGCCAAAAAATAAAAAATTCAACAAAAATAATTATTCCGCAAACTTATAAAGACAAAATTCTTTAACGCCATTACTGGTTATTTCTTCGCAATCTTCAATTTTTTCCGAATTCTGATAAATACCGTAATCATTTTTAAAAGTCAAATAATCCAAGCAATACCCACCCTCTCTCTCGGGCAAAGATCCGCAATCGCTTTCTTTTAAATCAGTTGTGGAGCTTAATATCTTAATTACGCAAGACTGATTTAAATTATCGTTTTTTATATCCAAACAAAAATTTATTTTATTTTGAGAAACCGCTTTTTTACAATTGACTTTATCCAAACAATCTTGAAAATCTTTCCCTCCCCCCAATAACGAGCATAAATTTTCATCGCTCAATCTTTCAGCCGCCAATATGACGCATTGATAGCGGACATCCTCATCTTCAATACTTAAACAAGCATCGGCGTTTTTATTTTTTATGGAAATTTCCAATGGGGAATCACTCTCTAAAATATCTGGGGGATTATTTTTTTCTCCGGAATTGTTGATGATTTCCGCCGGCTCCTCGCCGTTTTTATCAATACTTTTTATTTCAAAACTCGGAATGCTTACTATTTTCGGTAAGAGGAAAAAACCGATTAAAAATAAAAAAGTCGCGAAAGAAATAAAAAAAATCAAATAAATATTTTTTTTCATCATATTAAAATTATTCTTCATTACAAAGAGGCAAACGATTTAAAATAAAATTATTAAACCTGATTTTGGCCGAACTCGGCGCCCCTGTTTTGGTAAGCAATTCGTCAAGAGTAAGCTCAAAATATTTCGTAGTACAAGAGGTTTTTCCGCTTTTATCGCAAATTATATTGTTACCAAGCGCAAAGGAAACTCCGTTTGCCGGCCCGGAAAGAGTTCCCTTGACTCCGTTAACCGTATATTTTATGGTTGCCGGAATATTATCCAAAACATTTTTTATTATTTGATCAAAAATTTTATTAGCCTCGGAAACGGAATCAAAATTATTGGAAACTGCGTTACAAACGCCCGATGATGAATAATTACCGAAAGAATAATGTCCGGAATTGCAAGGATAAACATAGCTTTGGGAAGAATTGTCATAATCACTAGACCACTTAGACATCTGCTCGGCGGCATCCCCCCTGTGAGTGAAGAGCATAGTATAAATTTTAACTCCGGAGTCTTTAAGAATTTTCGCTTCATTGATTGATTCCGCGACATCAACACCATCGCTTAAAATAATTAAATATTTTTCCGTGGCGCCTTGACATTTAGGGTTAGGCACGCAAGTCGGATCGGCGGAGGTGCCGCATTTAGGATCGCAAGCTCTTAAGACTTCTCCAGCCTTCTTGATGCCGTAAATAGCTCCGGAGCTTCCGTTGCCGTTATAAGTCGTATCTCCGTAATATGTAATTGAATCAACAGAAGAAAGAGCTTCCAAATAATTCATATAACCCTCTCTGGATGCGGTAAAATTTTTAAAATTAACTAAACCATCTTTCCCGGGCAAAATATTGGTCTTAAAAATATTGCAAATCGGCCCGCCGGAACAATTGCCAAAAGCAAAAGAGCTTACATAAACATTGGCATGATTATCATTGCTGGCATTATAAAGTTTGGTTAAAAAATTTTTGACTACCGCTATTAAATCGTCTATGGAAAATCTAGCCAAATAAGAAGCATCAACAGCAAAAACAATGGCCGGACCGGTTTTATCAGATGCATCGTTCGTGTAAACCGAAGCATCGAATTTTCCGCTTAAAAATCCGCGGCTCAAAGGAGAAGTCGGCAAAGTAATATTCATTGAAGAGCCGGCGGATAAAGTTCTGTCAGCAACAGCGGATATTTCTTTTGTTGGACCGCTGTTGTCCCATTTACAGCCTTTGCAGCAATTTATATCTCCACCAAAATCGCACTCCTCCCCATATCGAGATTGCACGGTGCCGTCGCCGCAATAACCTTCATTGGCCGAAGCGCAATTTGAGGTGCACCCATATTGCCAAGACAGACTTGATTGTTCCAATGTCGGAACGCCATAATCCAAGCTAACCGGGACATATTTATTTTCGGAATTATAATTATAACAGACGGATTTTCCGTTAAAAGTCGCTCCGCAATCACATTCTTCATAACCATCGCCTCCGGGGTTGGAAGCGGTAACCCTTCCTCCCTTTCCTTCCAAATTCGGCGTTTGCTTCTTCCCGTCGCCGCAATAATCAACAATAGAAACATCTAAATTAACCGGATTGCTTCCCGCTCCGTACTGATCGGCCGCCATTAAAGACAAAGAATAAATTCCGATTTTATTGCTTTTACCGCTTAAACGGCAAATATTTTCACCAAAAGGACGAAAAGAAAAACCTTCTGGAAGATTATTGGCATAACACCCCCCAAGGCTGTTTCCGTCAGGATCGGAAAATTTAAAATCACAGGAGTAATCACTGCCAGAACGGACGCTTTTTCCACAAACCGGCGAAGAAATGGTTGGAGGATTATTGTAAAACTCTATCGCAAATTTTTGAGGAGCGGCCGTCATTGAATTGGTAGAAGCAGAAACTGTTAGTGTTATGTTTTGTGAAATCTCGCTATTAACATCAAAACTGCATCTCGCCCGACCGTCTTCTTGAATTTTAGGATAACAAGAGAAAGACCTTCCATCCGAAGAAACAATATTAAAAGCCAATCCGGAATAATCGTCGTTTGAACTGTTGGCATAAACCGAAACACTTACTTTTTCTCCCACTAATTGACGCTTGTCGGCAACAGGATAAATAATAAAAGCCTGGGTGCTTATTTTTATTTTACAAATTTCAGAGCTTAAAAGATTACCGCCGTCAAAAGTTTGAATATTGACGTTGTAATCCCCGTTTTTAGGAGAGTTTGATGTTATGGATAAATTATGTTTTCCGGAATCAAAAGAAAAAGAAAATCCCGCCGCAACCAAATCAGATTGATTACTCACGGAAAGATTAAAATTATCATTTTCCGGATCATTAGCGCTAACATAGCCGATAAACTCCCGTCCGACCAGCCCATACATCTCGCCGCATTTTATTGCTGGAGGACTATTAAAAGTGTTTCCGCCATAGCAAGCTCCTAATTTATCACCGACTAAAAAACCAGATTCCATATAGGCGCAAGCCGTATAACTCTGCGCCGAATTGTCAACCGCGTACATTAACGCTTCGGATCCTTCTGGTAATTCAAATATACTATTGCCAGGATTAGGATCGGCGAAAATTTTATTTTGCTCATCCCAACAAGTTTTTTTATCATAATTATCACCCCCGCAATCACCTAAAGAATTAATAGGATCTATAGGCAGAGTTTCTCCCAGAACAGAAGCAAACTCGCCATTCCAAGATGGCCAAGTTGAAACAGTTTTCCCAGCGATATAAGTCCCGGAAGTTAATACCGGATAAGATCCAATGTTGTTTTTATAATTTTCTATCTTTTCGCGCAAATCAACTACATCCCCGAGACGCTTAGTATCTCTGGCTAACTTGGCTTTTAAGCTGTCGCAAAAAGCTCCGTCATTACAATCAGAATCTGCCAAACATTTTCTTTCCACCTCCTGATTAAAACACTTCCCTGGAACGGTAAGATTGGCATTAAATTTCCAATGAGACAAAACTTGATCAAAAACAGAAACTATTTCCTCCCCGGCCTCCTGATTGTAAGAAATCAAATAAATATTCGTATAAAGACTATCATCGGCATGATTGCTCGGAGTTCCATTGTCATCGACATTGGCAACATTAACATAAACAGTTCGGCCATCGCGGACAGCTCTGTATCCATCAACTTCCATGGAAATCGGGGTTCCGGTAAAGCCTTGTTTTTTATACCAAGTCTCCGGATTATAATGCTCCTCGTTCGGCAAAACCCTTATTGCCAAGGCATCTCCGGTTTTAGCAAAAACAAACTCTGTCCGCCCTGATCCGGTAAAAGCGACAAAAGAAAGGCAAACGCAAACAAAAGAAAAAATTTTCAAAATTATTGTCTTTTTCATAATGATTATATTATACCATTATCTTTAAATCACGCCAAACCGAAAATGCCGAATAAATCATCTAACAACGCCGTCGCTGGACATATTCGCTATTTCATCATCATCCAGCTTGGTTGTTTTTGGCGCGGAAGTTTTCTCCATATGCGATTCCGTCAAAGAATCTTTGGCCGTAATAGTCGCCCCTGACAAAACAATCATTATCTTATTGCGATCATCTTCGGCTGGAAGCAAAGAAACACTGAATTCAGCGTCGGCCCGGAAGACAGTCACCGGTAAGCGCCCAATCTGCCAAATTACCTTGCGAGAAGATTCGTCATAGCTCAAAGTTCCGACCGAAGTGCGGCTATATTCATTCCAAAACACGCCTTCTGGTAAAATCGTTTCCACCTTTGTTTCAACCAAATCATGAAGATTATTTGTAACCGTCCAGTAAATTTTCAAACTTGTTTTTTCTCCGACTTTCGGCGGCAAAGGTCCGTCGCCGACCGGCAAATTATTTTCATCAAAATAGCGCGCCTCTACGCCAAAACCCATATCACTATTGATTTTATTGATTATTTTATTGCTATGGTTATCAGGAGAAATATCGACAGCCGACTCGTTTTCTCCGTCTAAACCGACACGATATTCTCCATAAGCTGAAACTTTAAAATCCTTGCCGATGTCGCCCTCTTTAAAAGGCAAAACATCAATAGAAAAATCTATTGAACCGCCTTCATCAACGGCTATTTCTCCCAATCCGGAGATCTGATCTTTGGTCCAAGTTATAATATTCCCTCTTTCAATTCCCCTATTAGCGTCATCCAGCTTAGTCCAATCCAGAAAATCACTTTCCAAAACAACACTAACGGCCACATCTTTCATGGCTGTTTCTCCTTTATTCAAATAAGATAAGGAATAGTTCAGGCGCTCGCCAAAACTAACCGGTTGATCGGATTGCGCGCCATTCATTATTAAAACCAAATTTAAATCGCTTTTTATAACTTCCAAAGATAAATCTTTTTCCAAAAAAACATATTTTTCACCGCCGATACTCTCTTCAAAAAAAATCTTGACAACTTCTTCACTTAATAATTTTTCTTTTACTTTATAAGTAATATTAAAAATATCCTCTTTAGACAAACCTGAAATAAGCCAAGCGTCATAACCAGAATCAGTTATTTTTTCCGCCTTAAATCCGGCTTCTTGGCCTTCGCCCCCAACAACAGCTCCTTTTATTTCCACGTTTTTATCTTTTTCCAGGCGAATTATAAAATTAGGCAAATAATTAGTATTATTATCGGAAGGTTTTAAAACTATCTTAATACTGCCTTGTTCGCCGACCAAAGCCATATCGGAATAGTCAAAACCAAACTCGAAGCCGATACCGGAAATTAAAAGACTGCGAGAAGCTTCTTTTTTAAATTCACTGGAAAAATTTTCCGGAATATAGGTAAGCTGAGTCAAAATTATTGCGGAAGCTTTTTGTTTATTAATAATCTTCCCCTTAATTTTTATTTCTCCGGACGAGCGGGCTTCTATCCTGCCAATATTCCAGGTGTCATTATTAGAATCTGGAAGCGGGAAAGATTCCAAGTAGATGAATTTTTCCGGATACTGAATTTTTAGATTAACATTTTTCATAGCCACATACTCCGGATTATTATACTTTATTATGTAATAAAATTCTTCACCGGCCGTTATTGTTTCAGGTGCTTCTATTTCCAATGAAATAGCCGAAGAATCCGAACCTTTTCCATAAATCAGATAATAGTAAAGCCCCAAAGCGGCTACGACAGCAATTAAGCCGAAAACCAAAAAATTAAAAAACCAAAACACAAAACCTTGCTTACGATTTATTTTTAAACGATCAACATCTATTTTATTGCCTCGGTTATCTCGATAAATTTCCGACAAACTATTTTCAATTTCTTTTCTTTGCCAATCTTTCTGCTCTTTATTTTTTTTCTGCAAAACCTCCCGAGATCTTACTGTTTCGTCTTTGAACTCGGAAACCTCATCTCCCGCAGAATGGACTTTTATCTTCATAAATATTAAAATTTTAATTATTTCCTAAAATTACAGCGGGTCCTCTATTTTTTCCAAAATCACCGCCGAATAAATATCCGCTTCCAAATCACCGGAAAAAAGCCGATTAGCCCCTTGATTTTGAACCTCGGGATAACGCCAAGAAACGGAAAATTCCGGCGATAACATTAAATTTGATTCTAAATAAGTAAAAAGAGATCCTGGTTGTTTTTGCGCCAACAACGAATAAATAAAAAAGTTTTTATTTTCTTTTTTCTGCCCGACTTTTTCCAGCGCCCAATCCCAAAAATTTTTTTTCTCGGCAGTCTCCAATTTTTTTTCCAATCGAAAAGGCAATTTATACTTTAAAACTATGGTAGCTTCCTGCCCGGGATCAATCATGCTCCAATTGGCAAAAACCGTCTTATCTGATTCTTCATAAACTTTTGTGTTTAAATTAGCTTTATCAATCAAAGCGTTGTCACCTTCCTCGTAAGCCACTTCAAAATCTTTTTCCCAACCATCCTCCGGAAAACTGAAATAAACAGGATCCGGACCGCGGAAACCGGAGGCTGATAAAAGCTGGCTGCCGAGCGGAACATAAATTCTCATCCAATTTACATTGCGAACGCCGTAAAACAATTCATCAACCTCTCCTTGATGCTGGCGTTTTATCGTTAGGGTGTCGACTACCGAGCCGTCAGGCATAATTTCGGCGCTATGAGTAATTTCTTCTTTAATCTTACCATCGCTTTTCCCGCCGGCTATATTAGTATTGACCACCATTAAATAATCCTTATCTGTATTCTTTATCCGGCCGGCAAAATTATTCTCCTCTGCTTCGGCTTGTAGCTTACCATCATTAAAGTACAAAAGAATCTGCTTTCCTTCAAAACTTTTTACCACACTTAAAAGCAAATCGACTGTTTTGTTTTTATCTAAGCGGCTTGGAAGCTCTGAAATTATCGCTGAAAATAATTCCCCGATTATCTTTTTCGGTTTTTTTTCGGCGATTTCGTAAGAAACATCGGTTTCTTCATTTTTTTCTTTCTCAATTATCGCTCTCAAACTTTCCCAAAGATTTTGCGAATTAATTAAAAGCCCGCATTCTTCTGTCATATCAATTGGTCCAAGAATCTCTAGAACCTCTTCTAGAACGGTCGGGGTAAAAGCGATTACGCCATCAACGCTCGGTCCTCCACTCTTTTCATAAAACCAAGATAATTTTTTAGCGCTTATTTTCCAATCCGGCCACCAATTGGCATCCCAAAAATGCCAAAGAGGATTTACCAACCACAAAGGTTCCGGCGAAATAACCCTTTTTAACAAACCGCCCTCGGTATCATAACTTCCGCCCTCAGGAATTTCCACGTTTTTCAAACGTCCGCGAGATAAATCAATCAGGGCATAACTGCCGATAAAGCCGCCGGATGCCCGCATCTCCCGATTGTTTTCAAAAACCAGCAAATATCTCTTGTCGCTTTCCGCTCCTAAAAAAATATTAACTTTTTCCAAAAGGTCTATTGTTTCCGATAATATCCCGGACAAATCACGCCCTTTCTCTTTTAACAAATTAAAATCTTGCTGATATTCGGAAGGTAAAATTTTAGAATCTACCCCCTCCAAATATGAATTCATCGAGTCAATATTCTCTTTGGCTTTTTTCTCATAACCGATAAAAAAATCAAGCGCTTCAGAAAAAGGCTTGCCTTCTTTGATTGTTGAAATAAAAACATCACCGGCTCTACTTAAATTTTCTCCGGCGGCCGATGCCGATTCCCCCGCTGATGCGATTTCCTGCCCATAAGAAGCTAAACGAATCTCTTTATTCGGGGCATATTTAGCCAAGCTGAAAAGCAGCCCGTTTATGTCGGACAATTCTCCCTTCATCGAACTAAAATTTTTTTTCGCGAAAGAAAATTTCTCTTCCGCCGCGCCCAAATCAAAGTCGGAAGCGGCTCCAGCCGCCGAGCGCAAATTGGAAAGCGCTTGCTCGGAGGCGCTAAAAACTCTAGCTCTAACCTCGTCAATCTTAAAAAATCGCAAATAACCGGCCGCTCTAAAAGGCAAAAGGATTGCGGCCAACAAAACCAAGAAGGCAACAGCTCTTTTTAGGGGTTTTAATTTTCCGTGATTTGTTTCTTTTAAAATAGCTTCATTGAAAAAATAATCGCTTCCAGCGCTATGAAAAAAAATATTTTTAAACAGTCTGAACAGAATAAATGGTAGTCCGAAAAAAAATAAAATTTTAAAAATTTTTTTCCAAGAAAAAACTTCCTTTTTTCCACCGCCGGGCGCGATCTTTTTAGAATAATTTTTGTTCTTGACGATTAAGGCGATTTTATTTTTTTTATCAGATTCCATGGATACTAAAACTTTTTTTTCTTTTTTTCTTGAAAACAACAAGAGAAATTTTTTAGTTAAAACAAAAGCGAAACGCCCTAAAAAAAATACCCCCTCAGTCAAATTGGCGATCTTACCAATTAAATTTTTATTCCAATCGAAATCTTCCGGCAACTCTTTAAAAAACTCATTTTCTATAAACTCTTCGCGCTTCTGCCATTTTTCATAATTTTTTAAAAAATTCGTTTTAAGAACGGGGCATCTTTTTTTTCTTCGCCAAAACCACGATAATAAAATTAAAATTACCGCCATTCCTTCGGCGATCTTAGTTTTTTTTTCTTTCTTGTTTTTGTCGGTTTTAAGCTCGGGTTTTTTC
Organism: uncultured Gammaproteobacteria bacterium; assembly: GCA_964486475.1. Taxonomy (GTDB): domain Bacteria; phylum Patescibacteriota; class Patescibacteriia; order Patescibacteriales; family WJLG01; genus JBAZHE01. Next base: position 47,491 of record CAZALZ010000002.1, read on the forward strand.
AAATCAACCACCCGCCCAGTCAATTTTGTCTCCATACTGACCGAAAAAAATTAATATAAAAACTTTTTGTAAACTTCCAATGTTTGGCGGGCGCATTCCCACCAATTATATTTTTTAATTTGTTCCCGCCCCTTTTTTCGCAAAATGTCGCGCAAGTTATTATCACCAGATATTTTTTCCATTTTTTCCAAGACGTCGGTCCTGTTTTTCGGATCAAAATACAAAGCGGCGTCTCCAAGGATTTCAGACAAAGCGGAAGCATTGGATGAAACCACTGGACAATCTTTAGCCATCGCCTCTAGGGCCGGCAAGCCAAAACCTTCATAAAGCGAAGGAAAAACATAGAATATCGCTTGACGGTAAAAAACCTCCAACTCAAAATCAGGAACATAACCAGCGAAAATTACCGGGGTCTCGGAAAGATTATCATTCCACAGCCCAAGATTCGCGGCCGCCTCTTTTAATCTATGATAAAAATAATCTTCTTTCCCGACTAAAACTAACTTAAATTTATCATTTTTTTTACGGAATTCTTTAAAAACCTCCAGCAATAATTCTAAATTTTTATGCGGATAGGCATTGCCGACATAAAGAATAAAACCATTGTTTATATTATAACTTAAAAGAATTTTTTTGTCATCCAATTTTCCAGCAAAAAGAGAATCCCTGCCTCGAGCGAAATTAGCCACACCTTCATAAGTGACAATAATTTTTTCCGAATTTATCTTAAACTTTTCCACAATGTCTTTTTTGGTAAAATCGGAAACTGTAATAATTTCTTTCGAACGCTTTATGGCCATTAAAATAACAAATTTATAAAAAAAATTTTTTATTCTATATAAAATCGGTGAGAGGGTTGATGCTCGGATTGTCGGAAATTTTGTCAGGATAAGATCATGGATAGTAACGACAAATTTGGCCGGACAAAAAACAGGCACGTTAAAATGCGGGAAATGCATTAAGTCTATTTTTTCACGCCAAATCAGCCAAGGAAAAATTATCTGTTCAGCCAACGAATACCAGCGGCACGGCGCCAAAACCTTTCTTATCCTCTCGTCCGCGGGGAGAAATTCGTTAAAGTTTTCCCTGCTTAAAAAAACTACATATTCATTTTCAACATCGATTTTTATTACTCCGTCCACAACTTCTTGGACGTATCGCCCCAAACCCTTGCCCAAGGGACCGTAAAAACGAGCGTCTATACCTATTTTTTTTCTTTTTATCATAGCTTTTGTTATAAAGAGAAATAAATAACAACCCCATACGCTAAAATCAATAATCAATAATGATACTTTTTTTCATTTAAAATCGCGGCGGCGCGATAAAGCTGTTCCACAAGAATCAATCTCGCCATTTCATGCGGAAAAGTCATTTTTGAAAGCGACAAGCAATGATAACCGGAGAAAAGATCTTCTGCAAAGCCCAGCGCCCCTGAAACAACAAAAATCGCTCTAGATTTCCTCTTTTCTAAAAAAACAGAAAAGTCTTCGGAAAAATATTCTTCGCCATTTTCGGAAAGTAAAAAAATTTCTTCCGGATGAAATTTCTCCAGCTTTTCAATAATTTTTCGCCCTTCCTCAATTTTAGCCTTTCTCTCTCCACCCTTAGAGAAAGAAATAGCCGGAACTTCCTCGATTTTCACTACAGCGAAAGGTTTTATCATTTTTAAATATTTTTCAATGGCTTGCGAAAAATTTTTATTTCTTATTTTACCGACGGCTATTATCTTAATATCCAGCATAATTATTTTAAAAAAATAGGATAAAAAACCAACCCAATGGTCGACAACAAAGAAAGCCATTCAAAAACACCCCACCAACGAGGTGTTGACATGGAAGATATTCGACCAAAATTCAAATAAATTCTTTTAAACCAATCGTTGGTTTGGTATCTCTCAACATCACCGTCCCTCTCTTTGCTGTTTTCATAAATGTAAATTATTTTTTTCTTATGGAAAAGCTTATAAATATCATCGGAAAATGGCAAAAATAATTTTACCCCCCAACCCAACCCATAAAGGTCAAGCAAGGGATGGGTTATCATGGCCATAGAAATTATCAAGGACAAACGCCAGCCAAGCCAAAAATAAGTAGCGGCAAAAAAAACTATCGGTAAAAAAAGCGAGTGGGAAAAATTATCCCGATGGGAGTGATACCACTTGTCATAACGAACCCTTTTATTTAAAAAATAACTCAATAAATCAGGAAAAAAACCGCAAAAAGTGCCGAAAAACAAAAAAGGCGCGGTAATTTCAAAACCAAATACCCCTCCAAAAATAAGAAAAACCAGGCCACCGGCCAAAAAATGCTCAAACATTATTTATATTATAACATTTATAAGAATTCTTTCAACAAAAAAATCGCTTTATCCCGAAATCAGGACAAAGCGATTACACTTTAATTTTCTTCGTCGTCTCCGTAGGCAGTCATGTCGTCGTCAAGATCGTCAGCAAATTCGTTTTCATCCTCATTCTCATCGTCATTCTCATCTTCAAAATCTTCGTCTTCCAATTCTTCATCGCCGCGAACATTGTCGCTTGGATCAAAAATCATAGTAATTTTTTGGCCGGCTTTTTTAAAGCGGGCGGCGCTTAAATTAATTTTTACTTTTAATATTATATCGCGCCTAAAAAAATTGGCAAGAGGTATTTTGTGTATTTATTTTTGGCTTATCTTACAAAATTTAAGCGCATATACCAACCTTGCGGTTTTTTGCATACTGGACAATTTTTCGGAGCCTCTTTCCCCTTGTGGATATATCCGCAATTCAAACATTTCCACTCAACCTCCTCCTCGCTTTTATATAAAGTGCCGGCTTCTAAAAAATCGGCTAATTTAGTGAAGCGCTCATAATGTTTTTCTTCCACTTCGGAAATTTCTTGAAAAAGTTCGGCAGCTCGATCGTCGCCTTCCTTTTCAGCTTCATTTTTGAATTCTGGATACATTTCCGTGTATTCATATTTTTCACCGGCGGCGGCGTTGCGTAAATTAACCAAAGTATTGGACAGGGAATGAATATTGTAGGAGTTAGACATTTCGGCCTGACTGCAAATTTGCTCCAATTCCTCTTTGGCATGCGCCCTTTCATTGCCAGCGGTTTCTTCAAACACTTGGGCTATCCAAATATAACCCTCTTTGCGGGCGATATCCGCATAATAATCGTACTTATTGCGAGCCATAGACTCTCCGGCAATAGCTTTTAAAAGATTAGCGTTAGTTTCTTTCATAAAATTTTATTTATTTTAATTAATGGCTTTTTTAACATTATCAACAATTTCATTTAAAGTTGTATTTGATTTTACATAATAATTGTTAACACCCAACTCCAGGGCCTTAGAGATGTCTTCCATTTGATTAAGATTCGAAGCGACAATAACAGGGGTTTTATCGCCCCTTTTTTTAAGTTCCGATAAAACACCGAACCCGTCAAGCTTCGGCATCATTAAATCAAGCAAAATTAAATCAAATTTTTCGTTCTCTAATTTATTCAAAGCTTCTTGACCGTCATAAGCCACGCCGGTCTCAAAACCCGAAAGCTTTAATTTTGTTTCCAAGGGTTTTATAATCATCTTTTCATCCTCGACAATTAGTATTTTTTTAAGAGGCATAAACTATGTTTTATTTAATTAATTGGAAAAGTAACGTTAAAAATCGTTCCTTTATTTTCCTCGGAGACAAAACTGATTTTTCCTCCCCCCTGCTCTATTATGGCCCTGGCAATATAAAGTCCTAAACCGCTACCGCCGCCCGGATCAAGTTTTGTAATGTTGGAACCGCGGAAAAATCTTTCAAAAAGTTTCGGCTGTTCATCCTCCGGGATACCTAAACCGTTATCTTTAACGGAAAACCTCAAAAACCTTCCTTCGTTACTTATTTCCACCTCCACCATGCCTTTGTCATCAATGGCGCTATATTGAATAGCATTAACTATTAAATTCTGCAAAACTTGCTTAATTCGAGACACATTAATTTTTATTTCCGGCAAATTTTCAGCGGGTTTTTTATATAACAGTTCAACTTTTTTACTCTTGGCCAATGGCAACATTTCTTCAATCACATCAGCAACTACATCCTCCAATCTGGCCGTCTCAATGGTTAGTTTGAATTTTCCCTCTTCAATTTTGGCGGCGTCCATCAAATCATTTATCAATCTAATCATTCTCTCGTTACCCATATAAACATCATTTAAAACGTCTTTTTGCTCGGGCGTAATTCCTCCTATGTCTCCATCTAAAAGCATATCTAAATTCCCCTTAATTATTGTCGAAGGCGTTCGCAATTGGTGGGAAGTTATAGAAACAATTTCAGTTCTCATTTTATCAAGCCTTTTTTCTTCCGTAATATCCTCTATAATCACCACGGCGCCGATAAAAATCTTATCAACCACATCCCGCACTGGCGACATAAAAAACCTAAAATATCTCTCCCCGATTACCGCTTCTTGAATATTTAATGACTTACCGTTTTTAACATAAAAACTTAAGGCTTGGGATATATCTATACTGCCTTTTATTTTTTCTGATAAATGTTTAAAGGTAAGATTTTGCGACGGAGATTTTCCTAAAATTCTTTTAGCGGCCGAATTGGCCAATATAATATTTAAACTCAAATCTACCATGATAACACCAAGCCTGACGCTCTCGACAAGAGACTTCAATCTTCCAAGCCCTTCTGAAAGTTCCTGCGTTCTTATTTTAATCTCTTTAGCCATGTTATTAAAATCAGAAGCTAATTCCCCTATTTCATCTTTTGACTTAATCTCCGCCCTAACATCAAACCTTCCCTTACTTATTTCCTCGGCCGCATTTCTTAAATTAATTATCGGTTCGGTAAGTATTTTTGAAAGATAAAAACTAAAACCGGTTCCGAGAATAATTATCAAAATAACAACTAATATTGTAAACTCCAGCTGATAAATCACCCCAGCATAAGCCTCAGTCGCCGGCAATTCGACTACTACCGCCCAATCCGGAGTACCTATAGATACATAATCAGAAACAACATTTGTTCCCAAAATCCCCTTGGAGTAGATAAAAAAATTTTCCTCGTTCTCCTTTCCATCTTTAACAAATTCCGACACTTTGCCGATAGATGAAAGATTTTCCTCTTTTAATATCCGACTAATATCATTAAAAGCTATTAAATTACCCTCTCTATTGACTACATACGCCAAGCCGTTAACCCCTATTTTTAACTGGCTAACAAAATCCCACATGAACTTCAGGTTAACTTCGGCAATTACAGCGCCTTCAATGTCTCCGAAAATATTTTCAACAGGAGCGGCCAAAACAATTATTGGTTCATTTGAAATTTTATCAATATAAACCGAGCCGACATATTCCCCGTTTTTCTTTAAATTTGTAAAAATCTCGTCGATATCAAACTGTATCAGCCCGCCCGATGTCGTCTCTGAAACCCTAGAAGCTCTAGATAGTTCTATTTTTTTAGAATCAAATAAAACCAATTGCCGGAAAGCCGTTTCTGCGCTTAATAATTTCCCTAAAGAAGGGGTTACTTGGGAGGAAGAATCAGTACAATAAGAATTCGAGGACGTTCCCAACAAAGGATCAAGATAATCCAGTCTTGAGGCTACTTTCAATAAGCTAATTTTCTCCTCAATAAACCCCTTAACAGCATCGGCTGCCTCTTGCGCGATAAGTTTTTCCTGATCAAAAACCGCTTTTTTTTGAATTTTAAAACTTAAATATATTTCTAACCCGCTGGCTATCAGCAGAATAACCAAAGTTATTAAAAGAAAAATAGCAGATAAGGTAACTGTTAAACTCCTGAATCCCTTTATTTTTTTATCTTTACTTCCTCCGGACATAACCTGTTTTTAAAATTGAATAATTTATTATAACCTGCTAACGGATGATCTCGTCGGCCACACTTAAAAGCTCTTCACCTATTTCAATCCCCATTTCCTTGGCTCTTTTATAATTTATAGAAACGAACATTTCGGCAGATTCTACCGGTATTGTTCCAGCCGGCACTCCTTTAAATACTTTGTCGGCCAATTTAGCCGCTTGCTTACCACTAGCAAAACCATTAATATCCACCCCGCAAAGAGTTTCATATTTATAGCCATCCTCCTTTAAGAGTACAATCCCTCCGGTAGGAATTTTATTTTCTTCGGCATATTTCCCCCAAATAGACGCATAGGTCAAATCGCCGCTGACGGTTTCTACAATACCTAAAAGTGCATCGATTTTTTGGCCGCTTTCAACCAAATCGCCAATTTGCTTTTCAAGATCATCGGGGCTTTCTACTGGCATTTCTATTATATTTACGCCCAATTTGGGAGCCCATTCTCGTATTATAACCAACTGGGAGGGGACGATCGGATAATTCTTGTCATAAGGTATTAATATATTTTCAGCTTCAGGTACGATCTTCATCAATACTTCAAAACGCTTTAAGGCCACATCTGGACCGGGATAACGAACCCCGGTAAGATTATTGCCAGGCTCTTTGATGGTATTAATTAAATTCACGCCCTCAAAATTGGCATTGGAAAAAATAACCGGAATGCCGTTTTCTATAGCTATTTTTTTACCCTCCAAAGAAGCTTCGGTTGGAAAAGTAAAAATGAGATCTACGCCCTCATCAACAAATTTTTTTAGCGCCGCCCTATATTCGTCCAAATCAACAAGAGTGCTCTGAATATCATAAATAATGTTTTCATTTTCTATGTAGCCTAACTCCGTCATGCCGGCCACGAAGCCATCGGAATTTGCTCTAACATAATCAAAACCATTCAAAATGCCGACTTTATAAATTTTTTTCTTTTGATCAAGGTTCAACATGCCATTGGTCCAGAAAAAAATCACCACAACAAGAATGATTATAACAAAAACGGCGGCAATCATAATAATACCTTTCTTATTGATGCTCATAATTTTAAATAATTGATTAATTTGTTTTAATTATTTTTTTTATTCTTTCTGATAAATCGTTTAAAGAAATGTTGGCTTTAATCCAATAATCAAAAGCTCCCAACTCCCTGCATTTTTCCACATCCTCGTCTCGATCCCCTAAATTAGTCAGCATTACCACCGGTATCCCGCTTAAAAGCGGATCGGCTTTAATTTTATTTAAAACCTCCAAACCGTTCATTTTCGGCATCATTATATCTAATAAAACAATATCCGGCCGATCATTCTTAATTTTTTTCATTGCTTCTTCGCCGTTAAATGCCGTTGTTAATTCAAAATCGTCTTTATTAAATTTCCTTTTATACATTTTGACGATCATGACATCATCTTCAACCAATAAAACTTTTATTTTTTTAAACATACTTTTTGCCCCCCCTACCAATTATTTTTATAATAACATAAAATGACAATTCGGGCTATATTTTCCTTTTTAACAAAAAACACTTTAAGGGAAAAGCGTCTTTAATAATTTTTTTCCTTTTTCCGCCCAAAAATTTTCTCCAATATTTTCCATTTCTAAAATATAATCGGCAATAACATTCTCTTTTTCCGAAGAAGTATCAGCGGTGGAAAAAAATCTTTCTAAAAAATCATATTGTATAGCCAGTCTTTTCTCTTTATCCTCTATCTGCAACCAAAGATTATTATCGAAAGCCCAAGAAAAAAAATCAGGGTCAGATATTTTTTCGCCTATAATCCTTAACAGTTCTTTTTGAATTTCTTGCTCTTCCTTACCAGAATAATCGGCGCTATCAAGGCGATCTTTAACCGTATTGAGCATCTTTTCCAAATATTCGCTAAGATATTCTTCAGAATAAGGAATATCTTGAACGCTATAAGCCGGCCGCATAAACAATAAAATTCGTTCCGGATTTTCTTTCAAACTCATTTGCGTCAAAACTTTCGCCAAACTACGCGCTTGAGCAAAAGACAAGTCGGTTTTAACCATTTTATAAATAAAATACTCCCAAATTTTATCAGCCGGAGATTCTTTCTCCGGTAAAAAACGCAAAATGAGCTGTTTTAAAAAAGTGGAATGATTATGAGCCCTTTGCGGTTCGCCAATGGCATAACCTTGGCGATGTCGGAGCCAACGCAAGGTATCGGTAGTCGGCAATTTTAAATTTCTTAAGATTCCCAAAGCCTCGGAAAAACCCACTACCAACAGATAATCCTCTTTTTCTCCAAGAATTCTTTCGATTTGCTCAATTCCGTAATCCAAACCAACAAGTCCGCAGGCATTGGATATATAATAATCCGAAGATGTCGCCCCAACCCCGGGAGGCAAGGGCGAATAAGTCCCGCGCGGCACAGCTGTTATAGAAACTGTTTGTTTGTTTCTGTCTATGCTAATTAGTTGAATGGCATCACAGTGCCCGTTAGTTTGACCAGCGCGCGAATCAAGGCCAATTAAAAGAATTTTCGCAATTCCGTCTTCGCCAAACAAATCAGCATCGTCAACTTTTTCGGTTTCAGATCGGCGAGACGTTAATAAGTCTTCAATAATTCTGTCTTGTGTTTCTTTTTTATTCTTAAGCTCTTTGTCCGCCTTTTTTTCTTCAGAACTTTTTCTAAATTCACAAACCTTATTTACGGTAAACCAAGAAATAAAAAAAATAAGAACCAGCGGCAAGACGTAAAATAAAATATTTTTTTTCATATTAAACCTGGCTTCCCCTTAAGACAGGCAACTCTACCGGCAAGGGATTATTTTCATCTTTTATAATACTTCTTAATATTTTAAAAAGCAATTGTGCACAAAAAACCGACTTTAAAAAGTTAGCAAGCACCAAGCATCTTTGATGCTTTTTAAATATATTCCTGCAATAAAAACATACAAAAACTATTTTAAATTGCTCAAGAAACTAAAGAACAAACCCTTAAGAGAGTGAAGGAGGAAGACTTGCCGTTTCCCCGGATGGGCGAAATATAAAATTTTATCTTAACTATCGGAGTGTTGCCTAATTTTTCCAAAATTTCGGCATAAACCATATTAATCTTTTAAAAATTTATTGCGCGAAGCCTTTCTTACAATGCTGGGAGACATGGATTCGAACCATGATTACCGCGTCCAGAGCGCGATGTCCTACCATTGGACGATCTCCCATTTCACTCGCCGAATTTTTAAACAAGGCGGGTTGGTGTGTGATATTACTTTATTAATGAAAATGATTTATAAAATATAAATTTCTATTTTATAAACAAAAACACCTTTTGAGGCGCCAAAATCAGCTTAAATAATTTTTATATTCTTGTCAATAATCATAAATTTTACCAGTGATTCAGCTGACGATTTTGCCTCCAAATGATTTTAATAAATTCAACATCATATCATCGCCGGAAGTATTACTTTTTTTAACTTGTCCAGATGATAAAACTTCATTTTTCTCAGGCTTTTCATCGGGCAAGCTGTCTTTTTCTTCCATTTTCAGTGTTTCATCTATCGTCGTTTCTATGGTTAGCGGCAAACCATAAACTTCTCTTAAAACATTTATTACAATCTCGCGCATCTGGGATTCGTCAATACGATCTTTGTGCAGCTTATATTTGAAAACCAGACAAACTTTACCGCCATTGACTGCTTTGGGGCGGCAAACTCGCAAAACAAAAGACAAAGAATGGTTATGTTTTTTTATTTTTGCCAAAACCTCGCTCCATTTTTTATTAATAGTCTCTATGTTAATAGAAAAATCTGGAACAATCTCGCCGACCGGGGACTCTTTTTTTTCAACAGTCTTTTGCGGCACTGACTGATTAATAGGAGAAATTTGAGAAATTTTCAAAGATTTCAAATTAGGTGTTGCCTTATCATAATCATTATTAAAATCATTGGAAAAAAACTCTAAACATAACTTCGCCACAGCTATTTCCAATGGTAATTGTATAATAAAAGAATTTTTCATTTCCTTTTTGGCGATAACAAACTTTTCTAAAAAATTAATTAAACTTTCCTGAGTTAAATCATTCTTCACTGCGTTTAATTTTATTTCAAAACTCTCTCCGATATCTAAGCCGATTTTTTCTCCTAAGATTGGATTGATTTTAGAAATTAGAATTTTTCTACCAAGATCTATAGAGTCTTCTGTAAATTTTTCTAAGTTAACGCCATCATCCAATAATTTATTTATCAGCGCTACTGCGCCGGCCGCATCTTTTTTAGCCAAAAATTCCAAAAGAGAAATTATTTCTCCGGTGTCACTCCTTGGTATGATTAAATCTGCCTCGGCTTCGGTAATTTCTTTTCCGGAAATAGCAGTTATCTGCCCCAAAAGGCTTTCAGCATCGCGCATGTGGCCTTCGGATTGGCGAGCTATCGCCTCCAAAATGTTTTTTTCCGCTTTTATACCTTCAGAGCTGACAATATGCGATAGTTTTTTGACCAAATCTTGATTACCGATACGCTTAAAATCAAAACGTTCGCAACGAGAAATTATCGTTGCCGGAACTTTATGAGTTTCCGTGGTGCAAAGAATAAAAATTACTTTAGCCGGCGGTTCTTCCAAAATTTTCAACAAGGCGTTAAAAGCGGAAATGGAAAGCATGTGAACTTCGTCAATAATAAAAACTTTGAATTTTTCCTTGGATGGGGATAGGCGCGCCGAAGCGATAATGTTATCGCGGACATTATCCACTCCGGTATTGGAAGCAGCATCTATTTCAATAATATCTAAACTGCGACCGGCGGTGATTTCTTCGCAGGACGAGCATTTGTTGCAAGGCTCATAATCGCCGTCTTTCCTGGTTTGGCAATTCACAGCCTTGGCCAAAAGCCGCGCGAAAGTCGTTTTTCCGACAGCGCGCGGACCGCAAAAAAGATAAGCGTGAGAAACTTTTCCCGCGCTGATTTCGTGTTGCAAAGTAAGTTTTATATGATTTTGCCCGACCGCTTCGCCGAATTTCTGTGGACGGTATTTTCTATAAAGAGTAGCCATAAAAAGTATGGGGTATTAGACATAAAATATTAATAAATAAAAATCAAAATTTAAAAACTTTATATTTAACGCAAAAAAGCAAAACAAAAATATTTCAACCAGCAATAATCAACGAAAAACTATTTATTCTTTATGATATTTTCCACTGCTCCCCATTGTCCGCCGGATTTCGGAACTAATAAAGCCACTTGATCGCCGGATTCGCCTTTAAAATAAGTAATACTGGCCGTTAAAACCTTCCATTTCTTCCTGTCTTTGCCGAGAACCGCAAAATTCCCTTCTTCATCCCGTTCCAAACACCCCATCAAGCGTTCTCTTTCCGCCGGTTTGGTTTGTTTATAAACAAACACTCCACGGTCAGTAATGGTTAATTTTAAGAAATCGCCTTCCACTAATTTGGATTTGGAAGCGTAATTCGGCGGCACGCTATATTCTTTGCCGTCCGGACCGATCATGTTTTGGCCGTCAAAAACCCCTTCCACCACATTTCCGCTTTCCTCCGACGAATCAATAATTTCTGATAAGCCGATGCGTTCCTCATCTTCCTCGGACATAAATCCGCCAAATAAAGAAATTAAACGCTCATTATTCTCCTGAATATTCTTTAAAAGTTTTTTAGCTAAAATTATCTTTGTTTTCGGCAAAACGATTTCATCTTCACCGACTTCTTCATTTTCTTCCAAATCTTCATCCATCTCCTTATCGCTCTCCGGCAACAAGGAAATTTCATTATTTTTGTTTTCCTCCATATTTTTGTTTGTTTTATTTGATTTTTTAAAAAAATCTCCTTTCCTATCCATCTTTCTATATAATATATTAAAAAAACTTATTTTTCAAGATATAGTCATTGCGAACTATATGTTGTAATACCATGATAATTGCAAAAACTTCGGAACCACTTCGCTCCGTTCATAATAACAAAAAAATGATAAATTTTTACAATAAAAAAACCTTACGAAAGTTTGTAAGCTATAATGTTTTAAGCTTTTATAAATCATAATAACCTTCCCCACCCAGAATACCCTACCCCTCATCAGAAGATGAATTACACAAAAATTCCTCTTTAAAATAAATAAACTATCATAGTCCACTCTTGGGAAGGATGAGTGTTCATATGTCCTGTTTTAGCTACATTAATGTTAGACGTTTAGAGATTTCCGCTTCAACTAAGGTGCGATCACGGCCATATTTTAAGCGGGAAAGAGAACGAATTTTTTCGGCAATTTCCGGCCGCTCCATTCCGCCGACCGGCGGCCAAAGCGTGCGCATGGAAAACGGACGCGAAGCCGTATTGTCAATTAAAAGTTTTACATAAGCCGTGTAAGCTTCAATGTTTATAAGGTCGTATTGATTAAAAACCGGAGAGTATTCTTTTTCCAAAACTTCGGCGTCCTCTGAACCGATTTTAAAAGAGAACCAAGAACCGACATTGCCGAAAACCGCTGACTTAATCGTATCACCTTCTTTGCCAAGCTGACCGAGATATTGATGCGCCATTATCAAATTCAAACCATATTTACGCGCTTCGGAAAGAATCGTATTAATGGAATCAGTGATAAAATTCTGAAACTCATCTATATATAAATAGAAATCCCGGCGTTCAGTGTCTGGCAAATCAGCGCGTGATAATGAAGCCATAAGAATCTTCCCAATTATTATCAAACCTAAAAGATGCGCATTCATATCACCAATTTTTCCTTTTGACAAATCAACCAAAAGAATTTTTTGCCTATCCATTATATCCCTAACATTAAAAGAACTTTTCTGCTGGCCAATTATCGGACGCATTATATCGTTAGAAACGAATTGCGTCAATTTGGAAGTGATATAGGGAACAATATTGGCCAAAGCCGCCTCCCCGCCGGCTTTTTCAGCCTGCTTGTGCCAAAAATCAACCACAGTCGGATCGGAACAGCGTTCCGACTTATAGCGCCGAAATTCCGGATCAGAAAGAACTCGCGGCACTTCCATTAAAGTACAGCCTGATTCCGGATGCGCCATAATCAACAGTAAAGCATTGCGCATATATTGCTCAAACATCGGTCCGCCGGTTGTTTTTAAATCATAAAGCTTGTCAAAAATTTTAATCAACTCGTTTATGACAAAAGTTTTTTGCTCCGGATAACGTTCATCAAATTCTATTAAATTAAGCGCTAAAGGGCGAGTAATATCAGCCGGAGAAAAAATCACGACATCTTCGGCCCGTTCCGGAGGAATCCGACGCAAAATATCTTCCACCAAATCGCCGTGCGGATCGACAATACCCACGCCCTCGCCGTTTATAATATCCTGAATCGCCAAACCGGCGATAAATTTTGATTTCCCCGTACCGGACTTTCCGACAATATAAAAGTGGCGGCGGCGATCGGCTCGCTTAATACGAATTTCTTTTTCCACTCCGCGATAAAAATTCCTGCCTAAAAGCAATCCTTCGCTTGGAATATTCGCCGGAGCGGCGGCTTGACGCGCCGTCAACCAAACAATATTAGGCGTCTCGGCATTGCGCAGGGGCAAATGGAAAATTCCAGCCAACTCCTCGGAATTAAGCAAAAAAGAATCGCCTTCGCCGAAACGACGGTAAATGAAATTTCTGAGCAAGCGACCGTTGCGCCGAATATTTTTTATTTTAAAAACATTGCCATACTCATAATAATTATAGCCGGCAAAGGCGTTGGCGATATCTGAAAGATAGGATAGGCCGCGCGCCTTATTTTCTGCGACGGCTACAACCCTAATATTGACATCCAACCCCGCTTTGGAATTTTTCTGTTCTACAATTTTCAAGGCTTCTTGTTCCATTGTTGATAAAATTTTTGGTCTGTGCATCTCCGCCTTTTCTTCACGCTTCTTTGAGCCAGCTTCAATCGCCACACTATTTAAAAACGACAAAACTTTCTCAACCCCGCCGTTACCGGCCGACTTCATGGCTTCCTTGAGACTATGCCCCGAACCAGCTTCCTTGACAATTGAAGCTATTTTCTTATGCCAAGAACCGCGAGCGCTTCTAACTAAAACCTGCAAAGCAATAGCCTCGTTTTTACCAAGCTTGCTCATCGCGTTAACAACGCCATTCATCGGGTCAACTTCCATTTGATTGTAAGTGCGCAAGGGGAAAACAAAGCTTTTCTTGGTTTTTAAAATATTGGAAAATATTAGAGAATTCGGTTTAAAAATATTATAATCGCCAACATCATCAATGCTGGCGCTTGGATAATGGGCATGTATCTGCTGTTCTAAGAACCTTGCTACAGCGCGCGGAGCTACGGCGTAAAAATAAATTTTGCTGTCTTGCGCGACAATCTCAAAAGAATAATGATCGTTGCGGCCGAAAAGCCAAGTCGCGAAACCGCGCTCAGCCCTCAACCCCCCGATACTGGAAAAAATGGCCTCGCCAACCGCGATTTCTTCACGAAGTTCTTGGGTTGTAAATTCTTTTTTTTCTTCACCGGGTTTTTCTTTAGGAAGCCTGATTAAAAATACTGCCTGATTCTGGTGCTGATTTTCAGAAAATATTTTTCTAATTATTCTTAAAACTAAAAAAATAATAAAAATCGCAACTAAAATCCCGCCGCTAAAAGCAGCTATTGTTGCGAAGTCTAAATTAAATTGTGAATAATTAATGCCGTAATTCATGATAACCGCCAGGTTTTATGTTTTAAAAAAACTCAATGCTTTAATCATTTATATTCTTAAAAGACCGAAACAGGTCATGTCCTGTTTCTACGATTTCATCTTCACAATCTCATCGGCTCTAATTTTGGCTTCTTGCTCTAAAAAAAACTTATTCACGCCAGGGATCAGTGCCAGCCATTTTTTTATCAAATTAACAACTTTACCTAAATTCACCTTGGTCTTTTCCAAAAGTTTATTTATCCTGAAAGCGGTATCCTCGCCCATTTTTTTGAATTCCGCCCTTTTTTCCGGAGACATCGAAAAATAAATTTCTTCCAATCCGAGAGATAAGGTTTTTTCAATATCTTTGCGGCGCCGTTCGGAAAGCGGCAGGGCGGTTGGTGCTGATTTTGCATTAGAAACCAAAAGCGCTTTATCATTTCTTTCCTCTGTTTCTTTTGAAAATTTTTCCAATTCAAAACCCGGCGGCGACGGTACTTTCTCAACCGAAGATTCCGGCAATTTGGGAGTTTCAAAATTTTTAGAAATTTTCATTTCTGACATAAACAAATTATACCATAAAAAAACCGGCTTTAAAATCGATTAACCGCGGATTATTAACAATTATCCTTGCTCGGGCAATTCTTCTTCATTCAATATTTTTCTCCATTCAGATGTTTCATCAAAGAAACGCTGGCGATTTTCTTCTTTTATGGCCTCGCCCGGAGGCAAAACTTCCTCTAATGGATTTATTTTAACGCTATTTTTAACCATTTCATAATGAAGATGCGGACCGGTGGAAAACCCAGTTGAACCGACATAGCCGATAATATCTCCCTGTTTTACTTTCTCCCCTTTTGTCACGGCTATTTTTGACATGTGGCAATAATTAGTGCTGTAAGTTCCGTTATGTCTGATACTTACTTTATTTCCACAGCCGCCGCTCCAACCAGCTAAAGTTATAGTTCCGTCGCCAACCGCCCTGATCGGCGTGCCGAGCGGTGCAGCATAATCAATCGCCATATGCGGACCGCTTAAGCCGATTTCCATAACTACGCGATTTCCTGTAGTGTAGCCGGAAGAAATATATCTGAATTCTACCGGAGCCTTGAGGAACATTTTTTGTACAGAATTTCCGTCGCCGTCAAAAAATCCTTTATTCTCTTCATCTTCTTCAAAATAATAAACTTCATATTTCTCGCCGTCATTCACGTAATAAGCAGCCAGAATTTTCCCAGGCATCACGTATTCTCCATCCAAATATCTTTCTTCGTAAATAAATTTAAATTCATCGCCGACGCGCGGATCCATGGCGAAATCAATCGACCACTGAAAAGCATTTGCCAACTCTATGATAGCGCGCTCATCAATATTATTATCAAGCGCCGCCTGATACATTGAACTATTTACCTGGCCGCCCTTTGTAGCTATTTTCACCTCATATTCTATCGGCGCAATTTCAGCGAACCAGCCGTCGGCAGAAGAAGCGTTCGGAAAAAAATCAATATTCTTAACCAGTAGTTCATCCTCGGAATCTATTTTATATCTTAATTCTTTCAGCGCATCGCTTTCTTCCTCATAGACTAATTCCAAAAATTTTCCCAGACGAACTTTTGCCAAGTCATATTTTTCTTTAGCCGCCTCATAAATAGCTATTGAAATTTTTCCACTCACTCCGGCGTCTTCCATTAATTTGCCATAAGTGTCTTTTTCTTTTACCTCTACGGGGATTATTCTTTCTTCAATTTCCGGGACTTCCTCGGCTATTTCGGTTGGCGCCATATCCTCAGATAGCACCGGAAGTTTGTGCTTATACCAAAAAATGCCGACAGACAGAACGGCGGCTAAAATAAAGATTATTTTAAAAAATTTTAACTTTTTCATTTTTTTCAAAACAGCCAAAAAATTTTATCCCAAACAATCATTACAAAATCAATATTAACACTCCGAAAGAAAAAAATCCATCAGCCGCTTCTTATTATAAAAAAATATGCTATAATAAAAAAGAATTAACCAAAAAAGAAGTTATGCCGAAATACAAAAAAATTTCTGCTAAAATACAAGAACTTCTATTGCCTGGATCAAAAAATAGCAGCATCCGCTGGCTCAACATTATCAATCCCGGCAAAGAAGAATTGGATTTTTTGCGCAAACTGAAAAAATATGATTTTAGTTTTCGCCAATTGCGTGCGGCCTCTTCGGCTTCCAAGGCCGATCGTCCGATTTTGGAAAAATTGGATAAATATCTTTTTTTAATTCTTCATTTTCCGGAATTCCAAAATAACGAAGTAATCCCGGCGGAAATAGATTTTTTCTTAAGCCACAATCTTTTGATAACCTTGCATAACGGCCAGTTGAAAGGTTTTAATGATTTCTTCAATACATCGAAAAAGGACGGTGGCTCGCTAAATATAAAAAAATATCCCTCAGCGGCCGTTTTGTTGGCGGAAATACTAGGCAAACTGCTTAAAGACTGCTATGACTTGATGGATAAAAACAATTCCCGGATAAATGAAATAGAAAAAATGATTTTCGCCGGCGAACAAAAAAAATCCGTAACAAAAATCTTGGGAATAGAACATAACATCATCAATATCCGCCGCATCATGCTGAGCCACAAGGATGTTTTAAAAAAAATGATTGATATGAAAAGTTCGGTTTTACCAACCGCAACTTTAAAAAATTTTTATACTGAATTGATAGAGCACACTAAAAGAATCTGGGAATTATCCGAGGGGCAAAAAGAGACGATCGACGCCCTGCGCAACGCCAATGAAACTCTTTTAGACTATAAAACCAACAATATAATTAAAACTTTGACAATTGTTTCTGTTGTTTTTACGCCCCTCACTTTTATCGTAGCCTTATTTACAATGAGTATTGATGTCGGCATGCCGTTTCTCAGTTCGCCAAACGGATTCTGGGTGGTTGTTTCTGGCCTCGGCATAATCGCATTGCTGATGATTTTATTTTTTATAAGAAAAAAATGGCTTTAACCGGAAAATAAAAAAATATTACAACAAATTATTTTAAAATATTTTTTATATCTTTTAAAGTTTCAACCTTAACGAATTCCTTCCGCAATTCGGCGGCATTCGGCAAACCTTTGGCATACCAACAAAGATGCTTGCGCATTTCGCGGATTCCACCTTCGCCTTTCAGTTTTTGCATTAATTTGGCATGTTCCCAGGCAATTTTCAAGGCTTTATTTTTGTCATCCTGAGGCGAAGCGAATAGCGAAGCCAAAAGTTCTATTTGCAACAATTTTGCTAACCGCCGCACAATCTTATTTCTAAAAATATCTGAAATAGATTCTTCGCTTTGTTTCACTCCATTCGGAATGACAAAATGTTTTTTTATCAGACCAAAAATTTGCGGGCAACCGCACGCCGCCTGGCCAATCGCAACTCCATCCGCGCCGGTTCGTTTTAACATTTCCCTAGCCGATTCTGCGTCACATATTCCGCCATTGGCAATGAATACGCCATTAAATTTCTTTCTTGCTTGATCAAGAATTCCATAATCAACTTCGCCGGAAAATCCTTGCGCCAAGCTGCGGCCATGAACCATCAAAGCGGCGATCGGCAAATCTTTCATTTTTTCAATAAAATCTAAGATGCTAACATTGCCGGCTTTAGTTCTGGTTTTGATTGAAATCGGTAATCTGGTATTTTTTACGCAAGTTTCAATAACTTGGTGCGATAATTCCAAGTCCTGAAATAATTCCACGCCGGCGCCGGCTTTCCGAACTTTCGGGACAGGACAGCCAAAATTTATATCAATTCCGTCCGGTTTGAATTTCCCCACGATTTTTACGGCTTTGGCAAAATGTTTCGGGTTGTTACCAAAAAGCTGGACAACAAATTTCGCTCCCCCATTATTCTTATACTTATCTAAAAGCCCTCCTGTTCTTTCACTGTCGTAAAACAATCCGGTGGCCGAAATCATTTCACTATAAACAACATCAGCGCCGTTCTTACCGCATAAATACCGAAAAGCCGCGTCCGTAATTCCGGCCAGCGGCGCCATTGCAAAAAACGGCTTATTAAATTTTTGCCAAAAACTTTTCATTTACAGCTTTATATATAGAAGACCCGTCTTTTTCATCCTTGATATAGTAACCGAATTTAAGAAGCTCCACGCGGAGCCGATCGGCTTCGCCCCAAAACTTCTGCGTACGCGCCGCCTCTCTCTGTCTAAGCATTTTAAAAATTTTCTCATCTTTAATTTCCTCTCTGGTTATTTTGGTGAAGACTCTAAAATCTTCCTTACCGGTCAAAGTGGTTTCGACCCGAATCTTTATTCTTTCTTTTTGGGAATTTTTTTTCATACCAAGACCGAAAACTCTGTCGAAATCAAAAATAGTTTCTAACTTATCTTGAGAATTTAAATTTTTATCAGAAAGAAGCTCGGAAAGAACAGCCAAAGCGGCCGGGGTATTGAAGTCGTCGATGACGGCAGCAAGAAATTTTTTTCTATATTCTTTAATGGCTTCACGCGAACCCTCCCCTTTATCCCCTCCCTGGAGGGGAATTAAATTATGGAGTTGATTATATATATTCAATAGGCCATCTTCGGCGGCGGACAAAGCCTCCCAGGTAAAATTCTGCTTGGAGCGATAATTGGCCGAGAGAAAATAATAGCGCAAAACCAGAGGCGTGAAAACTTTATTCTTAATTTCCGCCAAAGAAAACCCCGTACCCTTGGACTTGGACATTTTCTCATTATTAACCAAAAGATGTTCGTTGTGCAGCCAATAATCAACATACTTGACACCGTTGGCCGATTCGGATTGAGCGATCTCGTTGGTGTGATGAACCGGAATATGCTCAATGCCGCCCATATGGATATCGATCGTCGGACCAAGATATTTTTTGCTCATGGCGGAACATTCCATGTGCCAACCGGGAAAACCTTCGCCGTGTTCAACTAACGGCGACTTGAAAGGAGATTTCCAGAATTGCAAAGCTTTCTCATGCGCTCCGGCGCGAAAAAACCACAAAGCAAAATCGCGCGGATTTTTTTTATTCTGGTCAGACACTTCGCCCGCTCCTTCGCCTACTTTATTTTTTTCCAGATCTTGACCGGAAAGCGCGGTGTAATTCTCAAATTTTGATATATCAAAATAAATCGCCAAAGGTGTCGCGTAAGCAAAACATTTTTTTAGTAAAACGCTAACCATCTTCTGCATTTCTTTAATATGATCGGTCGCGTGCGGTTTTTTCCACGGGTCTTTAATATTTAAATCGGCTGTGTCTTCTTCGTAAATTTCAATATATTTGGCGGCGATGGCCAAAGGATCAACGCCTTCGCGCCGGGCGGCTTTTTCCATTTTGTCTTCGCCTGCGTCGTCGTCGGAAGTCATATGCCCGACATCGGTATAATTGCGCACCATTTTCACCTTATAACCGCAATATTCCAAAGTCCGACGCACGATATCGGCGCAAAAAGCTCCTCGCAAATTGCCGATGTGCTGAGTC
Organism: uncultured Gammaproteobacteria bacterium; assembly: GCA_964486475.1. Lineage (GTDB taxonomy): Bacteria > Patescibacteriota > Patescibacteriia > Patescibacteriales > WJLG01 > JBAZHE01. The sequence goes on from CAZALZ010000002.1 coordinate 67,449, forward strand.
CAATAGACAGTCGGCCCGCAATAATAAAAAGTCGCCAAGCCACTTTTTAAAGGCTTGAATTCCTCCTTTTTTCGCGTTAAAGTATTGTATAAAAATAATTTTTCCATATAGCTATATTGTAAGAGAAAAAGGTAAATTTAGCAATAATAAAAGAGGGGCGACCCCCTCTTTTATATTGAAATTGGTTTGTTTCATTTAATTCTGAATAGTTTCCCTCACCTCATTCAATAATTGTTCAATCGACAAAGATTCTCTTGGATTAATCGCTTGGTCATCTTTAATTTTATACACCCCCTGAAAACCGCCATAAATAGAGTAATAATTTTCTGGCAGTTGGAATAATCCGTCTGTGCCCTTGCCTAAAAATAACATAACTTTGGAGCCTGTTTCAAACTCCGGGATATCTTCAACTAAAATAGAGCGTTTTTCTTTTCCTTCTCCAACGGTGCCGCCAGGAAGCCTAACTGTTAAAATGTCAGTGTGATCGCCTTTGATAGTATTATCTATAGAAAGAATAACGTCTGTATAAATCATATCCGAATCATTTACTTTATTTGGAGCAAGCTGGCTGGGCAATATTTTGTCCACATTAGCAATAACAATCTTTTTTGCTTCCTTGCTTAAATCGTTTATGTTCTTCTCCGCAACCAGAAAACTAAGCTTGCTTACTTTGCCATTTTGCATGTTTTTATTATAAATAATTCCAAAAACAGCAGCAGAAGCAAAAATCAAAATTGTTGCTGATATGATTATTTTTTTCATAAAATTTGCTATTTCAGCCCTTCAACTTCATGTATCATAACCCGATGCCGGCGGCCGGAATTGTCGCGGTAGCAAATATAATATTCAATTTCCGCGGAAAATTTCTTCAAATGCTCCAAAAATTCTTCGTCAAAAGCCACAAAATAATCCAAGTCAATTTTTTCAAAACCGTTGCCGGCGATAAGAACGGTCCGGCGGCCATCGCCGATGCGTTCCGAAGTCGGGCGAACTAAAAGCTCGTACTTATTGGAACGGAATTTTATCAAAAGCTTCGGCTGGTCGATCGCGCCAGCGCCGGAAGAAATATTAACAAAATCCACGAACATCCGAAAAGTAAAAGTCAAATCTTTTAAAGAAGAATACGGCCTTTTGGCCAAATCGCTTAAAGCGGAAATTTTAAAGCCGTCTTTGCGTCCTTCGGCGTTAATGCGCAAATGAATTTTGGCGATGCGTATATTGGCTGTCATTTGCCGGCGCATTAATTTGACGGTTTGATAAGTAAGCCATGCGTAAATCAGGGTGATAGTCACCGAAAAAAGGCTGGCGTACTGATTGGCGATTTCCAATATCCGCATATTCATATTATATCATAAAAAATTATTCCAACGGATACAATTTATATAAAGCAAAAGCGCTGTTGACTTTTTTCACTTTTTTTAAGACCAAACCGCTGTCGGCCAATTTTTTGTTCAAATCAGCCAAGGCAAAATCGTAAAGATTAAAATTAAAATAATAAACCGGATAAAATTTTAGCAATTGCGCGTAGCGGTTGTTCAATTCTTTATTGCTCAAATCGCCGAAAGCCACGCGGCGCGCCGGAAAAATAAGTTTGTCGTGATAGCGCGTGATTATTATGGAATTTTCTTCTGTCAGAGCCAAAGTTTCCCGATATTCTTGCAAAGAAGTTTCGCGATTAACTGAAAAATACGCTAAACCTTCCTCAGAGCCGCAAAAAACAAAATTAGCCGAAACGTAAAAATAAATTATCAATAAAATTGCCCGCGCGGCATTGATTAAAAATTGACTTCGGCAAAACCCTCCTCTAACCCCTCCCACAGAGGGGAATTTTTTATTTTCAGGGAAAATCGCCCAAGTCAGGCGCAAAATAAATGAAGCGGCCAAAGGCATTAGCCCAAGATAAACCGGCAGCCAATAGCGCGTATAGGAATTGCCGATAGTAACGCTTTTCGGATCAGGATTATCGTGAAAATCCCAGGAACCGTAATAAAGAATTAAAATTACCGCCGAAACCAAAAATGAAATCAAATAAACCCAATGCTTTTTTTTCCAAGAAAAAAATCTGACTAAAAAAACTATCAAGCCGCAAAATGCCGGCCAAAAAAGCCACGGAAACATTCTGGCGAAATAATTTTCAAAAGCCAAACGCGATTTGGCCGGATTAAAACCGAAATAAAAAATATCGGTTTTAATTTTTTTTAAAGTTTCGGTAATGACGGAAAGATTCCCGCGGGAAACCTCCGCCACGGCCGAAGAAGAATTTTGCGCAATATTGGAAATTGATTGGTTCATTTCCGTGTAGCCACCGCGAAAAAAACCGCCGTAAAGAATTTCGTTCCAAGATAATTGCGGCAAAAAAGCGACAAAAGCAAAAGATAGAAACAGCAGTAATTGCAAAAAATTTAATTTTTTAAGGTTAAAAATCCAGGCAATAAATAAGGCCGGAGCCAGCCATAAAGCTTCGGAAGCGCGGGTTAAAACAGCCAAACCCATAAAAAATCCGGCTAAAGAAGGGAACAAAATATTTTTCCAATTAATAACGGCAAAAAATTTCTGGATTCCCGTTTTCACGGGAATGACATCTGATTGTGTTTTTTCTTTCTTTCCGTAAATAACCAAAAAATATAATCCGATTAACAATAAAACGACAAATAATATGTTATGGAAAAATCCGCGGACAGAATAATAAAAATAAGGCGGAAAACCAGTCAGTAAAAACACCGAAAAAAACGCGATATTGCGGTTGAAAATTCTGCGCAAAAGAAGATAGAAAAAAATTATTCCCAAGGCGGCAAAAAACGGCGTTAAATAAGGCAAAACGCCAATGGAAAAAACTTTGGCTAAAAATCCATAAATTAAAATTATTCCCAAAAAACTGACCGGCTTAACCGTGCCGTTGTCACTGCGCATACTGCGCGGAACAACAACATCGCCGCCGACGATATTGGCCGGTTCAAAATATGACAATTCTCCATTTTCGGCGTAATATTTGGCAAAAAAATAATTAGCCGCTTCGTCCGGCGAATTCCATTTCGGTAAATCCGACGTAAAATTGGCGTGTACAAAAAATCCGGTAGCCGCAAAAAATCCAGCCGCCAAGGCAACAACACAAATTTCCTGCCAATATTTTTTTAAAAATCTAAACATTACGATTAATTTACCAAAATTAAGCAATTTTAGCAAGTCAAACAACGACTACCAAAAAATAAAAATTTCTGCTAATATTATTGATATGAAGAAAAAAATATTTTATTTATTCCTATTAACCGCATCTTTATTGACTATTTTCGGCGGAGCGGTTTATTATTTTTACGCCTTGAATTGGTTGGGAACTGCCATTTCTTTAATTTTGACAGCAATAATATTATTTTTTCTTATCTATAAAAAAGTATCAAGTATCAAGTATCAAGTATCAAGTAATTTCAAGACACAAAAATCTTTTTTAAGTTATATCAATCTCTCATCTCTAATTTATTTATTGCTTCTTCTTTATACTTCATACTTGATACTTCACAACAGAACTGATTCCGCACTCACTTCTCCTTGGCAAATCATCGGCGAAAAATTTTTCATACCTTATATTTTGGCAACCGCTGTCTTAATCTGGGCAATAATTAAGAATTCTAAGCTTTCGCTTTATTTGATAATGGCGCATTATTTTTTGTCTTTTTCGGTTCTTTGGATAATTTTTAAATTCGGCTACGGTTTTGATCCCTTTATTCATCAAGCGACTGTAAGTTTAATAGACAAACAAGGCGCGGTAGAACCGAAAAATTTTTATTACCTCGGCCAATACGCTTTAGAAATTTTTACCCATAAAATATTTTTTATCCCGATTGATTGGGTTGATAAATTATTAGTTCCTGTTTTAGCGGCTTTAACAATTCCGCCAACTATACTTTTATTTTTGAAAAGAACTTTAAAATCCAGCAAATTTATTACTTATTACTTATTACTTATTATTTTATTAGTTCTTCCTTTCTCAATTTTCACTTTAACCGTTCCGCAAAATCTGGCTTATTTATTTTTACTATTATCAGTTTTTATAGGAATTGTTGCTGAGAAAAAAATCGAATTACTTCTATCCGGACTTTTGGCCTTGGCCGCTTTTGTTACTCATCCGATCGCCGGCATCCCGGCCGTACTTTTCTCTGCGGCTTTAGGCGCTAAAAAATTTTTGCCAAAAAAAACAGTAAAGCCGGTTTTGGCGCTTATCTTTATTTTTACGGCAATCTCTCTGCCAACAGCTTTTTATCTGGCCGGAAAATCGCAAAACACAACCGCAGTTAAAGCCGCGGAAGTATCTTCAACCGTCATTTCTTTTTCTTCCGTTTTTCCTAACCAGCAAAACTTTATTCTGAATTTTATCCAATTTTTTTCTTTTAACCAATGGTTTTGGCTTTTGCTTATCAGTTTGGCCGGAATATTTTTCAGCTGGCGCGAACGCCAAAAAAATCCCTACATCCTAATATCTTCCGGCTTGGCTTTTTCGCTTTTAGTCGCTTTTGTTTTAACAAAAAAAATCTCCAATTTCTCTTATTTGATAAGTTACGAACGAGACGATTTTTTGGAAAGAATTTTGATTTTGTCTTTTCTTTTTCTGCTTCCAGGGATTGTTCTGGTTTTTTATAAATTGTTGGAAAAAATTTCACGGCAAAATAATTTCATAAAAATTTCCTGGACAGTTTTTGGGATTTTGCTGATTACCGCTTCGCAATATTGCTCTTATCCGCGCAAAGACAACTATTTCAACTCCCGTTCTTTTTCGGTTGGAAAAAACGATTTTGAGGCGGTAAAATGGGTAGAAAATAATGCCGACGGAGAACCTTATGTGGTTTTAGCCAACCAGCAGGTTTCCGTTGCCGCTCTTAAAACTTTTGGATTTGGCAGATATTTTGAAAAAAATATCTATTTTTATCCAATCCCGACAAGCGGACCGCTCTACCAAGTATACTTGAATATGGTCTATAAAAAAGCTGATAAAAAAACCGCTTTAGAAGCGGCTGATTTGACTGGCGTCAAAACCGTTTATTTTATCTTAAATAAATACTGGTGGGCATTTGACAAAATCGCCGAAGAAGCTAAAATAGAAACTGGTACTTTTAAAAATATAGACAACCAAATTCTCATCTTCAAATATTCCAATGGAGGTTAAAAATGGCTAAAGAGCGAGGAAAAAACCCTGGATGGATGCCGAAATAGTGCTTTTTGGCAAAAAAATAACTAGAAAAGAAATCAGAGCAAAGTTAAAACATTTGGAGTTCTGTCGAAATATTGGATTAATGTCTCCGCGCCCTTTTGGATTATAAAAGAAAAAATCTTAAACATGCGGGAGGAATAATGGATAAAAGAACTGGAGCAAAAGACAAAGAATACAGAAAAAAAATAAGTCAAAAAGATAGAAAAGGAAAAAATAAACTCTTAAAAAAACAATATTGGGGGATGATAATGTTCTTCTTAAAATTTCATACACACAAAAAATCCTACAATAAAGAGCAGAGCGAGCTCACAAGAGAGGGCATTAAAAACAACAAACCGCTCGCGGCCAAATCGGTCCGAACGGTTTTTTATTTTTCCGATTACAAAAATCTAAAATCTTAATTTTAAATTTTAAAATAAATATAAAATGAAAATTTTAGATTTGAGATTTAAAGTTTATTCTATTATCACGCTCTTTGCTTTTATGGCGTAAATTTTGTCAATCTTCTTCGTCAGAGAATTTATCTGCGTGGTTGTCCCCTCCACCACCAAGACGATCACGCCCGGACATTTGGCCGAACAAAGCGGCGCCAAATTTATTCCCAAACGGGAACGGATCAAATTACCGGCCGCGGTGAGAACTTCCTGGAGTTCGGCGGAATTATTGTGGCGATCATTGGAAAAAATCGTTATTGTACCAATGTGTTTTTTCATAAAATATAAAATTAAAAATTTCTTTTTTTATACTTAGTATAAACAATTTTATTATCTAATTTATTTTTCTTTACCCATTCTACCGCCTCCATAACTTCTTTATTTTCATAAGAGCGGCGAAAACCTTTTTTGACAAAATCTATTTTATAAAGCGCGTCGATTCTCTTTTGGCGGATTTCGTCCGTTGTCGGAATCGGCTGTCCGCCGCCGCCGATACAGCCGCCCGGGCAGGCCATAACCTCAATATAATGATATTTTTTTAAATTCGCCAAAATCGGCTTAATATTGCCGATACCATTGACAATCGCAATTGATAATTTCTTCCCGCCGACACTGACAACCGCCTCTTTAATCCCGGCCAAGCCGCGCATTTCGTTAAAATCTATCTTGCCGACACAAGATTTTTTTTTGGAATTCTTACAGGCAAAATATGAGGCTGTGCGTAAGGCCGATTCCATCACACCGCCGGAACCGCCAAACAAAGCCGCTCCGCCGGAAAAAACTCCTAAAGGATTATCGGCCTTTTGCGGTTTTATCCCTGCCAAATCAATTTTATTTTTTTTAAATAAAAATGATAATTCTCGCGTCGTCAGTACGTTATCTATAGCAAACACATCGTCAATCTTCATCTCTTTTCTCTTTGCTTCGTATTTTTTTGCTGTGCAAGGCATAATCGAAGTGAGAATAATATCTTGCGGCTTGATCTTCATCTTCTTAGCCCAAAAAGTTTTAACCAACCCGGCTAAATGCATATGCGGCGAACGCGATGAGGTTAAATTCGGGATAAGATCCGGCCGATACAATTCAATATAATTAACCCAACCCGGGCAACAAGAAGTGAACATCGGCAATACCGCTTTTTTATCATTCAACCTTCCCAGCAATTCTGCCGCCTCGACTATTGTTGTAAAGTCAGCGCCGAAATTAACATCAAAAACATAATCAAAGCCTAATTCTTTTAAAGCGGCGGTTATTTTCCCTGCCATATCTTTCCCGTATTCTAAACTAAAATCCTCGCCAATCGTCACCCTGACAGACGGCGCAAATTGCGCGACTAAAATCTTTTTGCGCCCTTTTGAAGTTTTGTCTTTGGCAGAATGAAGAATTGTTTCCACCTTATCAGCTTCTATTTGCTCCTGGGCGGCCGAAACCGGACAATGCAAAGTACATTGTCCGCATAAAATACATTTAAATCCTTCTTTTTGTCTTGGTGCTATTTCTTGCCGCGCGCCTTTGCCAAAAAATTTCAAATAATGAATGTCCTGCTGCAAGGCGCAAGCATCAACGCAATTACCGCAATCAATGCATTGTGAGCCGTCAATTTCTACAGCATTTTTAAATTTATAAGTTTTGCGCGCACTCTTGCGATCACGAAAACGATTCAGCCTCAAGCCGTATTTTTTAACTGCTTCCAAAAGCGGACACTGAAAACGCCACAAACAGGTCGGGCACTTTTCGATATGTTCAGCAAAAATCAATTCTAAATTCATATTACGAGATTTTTTCACTCGCGGACTTTCGGTTAAAACCTCCATTCCTTCGGCAACTTTAGTCGCGCAAGATGGCACTAATCGCTTAGCACCCTTAATCTCCACCACACAAACACGGCAATTGCCCTTAACCGGAAAGTCGGGATGAACGCAGAGATGAGGAATATCAATGCCGATTTTTTTCGCCACTTCTAAAATCGTTTGGCCAGAATCAACTTTATATTCTCTTCCATTAATTTTTATTTTTAATTTAGCCATCGACTTAATTTTAAATTTTCAATTTTAGATTTACAAATAATTTATTAATTTTCAATGTTTAAAAATTTTATTCATTGAAAAATTATTTGAATATTTTACAAATCTCTTCTTTGTCTTTAAAATCAATATTATATTCAGATGAACAAATAATATTTTTAATATAAGATTTAATCGCAATCGGCGCAGCTAATCCCAAACCGCAAAATGATGACTCGCCGAGATTGTCCAAAATATCTTTAACTAATTGCCAGTCAATTTTTTTAGAATTTATCATTTCAAACAAACGGTAAGTTCCCTCGCGGCAAGGCGTGCATTGGCCGCAAGATTCTGACATAAAAAACCCCACCCAATGTCGTAAAAGCTCGTCCGGATACCAATTATCCGCGCGATAAACCGTCAAAGACATCGCGCCGGTCACTGGAGTGTTTAATTGATTCATAGCCAAAACCTCGCCCGAAGCGCCGCCGCCGATCTGCACAAAAAACGGTCGTCCTGGCCAATTGCCGGTCTTGCGCAAAACCAGCGCCGCGGTTTTTCCGGCCGGCAATTTATAAACTCCGGGGTTATCGCAATCGCCGCTGACCGTATAGAATTTAACATTTTCATAAGTCCCGGCTTCAATCTTGGCGACATGATAAAAAGTTTCAACATTATTTATTATCGTCGGATAACCCCAAAGACCGCTCACGGTCGGATAAGGCGGTTTTAAGCGCGGTTCGGCCTTTTTGTCTTCAATAATGTTTAAAATGGTCGTTTCCTCGCCGGCTACATAGCCGGAAGATGGCGGTTTGATGAAAATTTTTATCGGCAGATTTCTTTTGGCGATTACCGCTTTTATTCTTTTGCCGTAAAGATTAGTATATTCATGATTTATAAAAATATAACCTTCCACGGAATTGCTTCTTTCCGATAAAAATTCCAAAGCCGCGTCCATGCCCTCAATAACTTTTTCCGGCCAAAGACTCCAAATATAGCCGTCTTTTTTTACGTCAGGCTCGCCTTCGGAAGAGTTGCAAATTACGTATTTTTTTACGGCAAAAGCCGACTTGACCGCCTGCCATTTGTCAGCCGTCGGGAAACATGCCCCGCCGCAACCTCTCAAATTAACTTCTCTAATTTTAGATAAAATATCCATTCTTTAAATATCCAATAAAAAAATATAAAATAACTAAACAATATTTAAGATTAAATAATTTTAAACATTGTTCCGATACTAATTATCTTATATCAAATTATTTTCAAGCATATATTCCGCCACGTCCGCCAATCTATTTGAATATCCCCACTCATTATCATACCAGGAAACCAATTTTAATAAATTTCCGCCGACGACCATAGTGTATTCCATATCAACTATTGAAGAATAAGGATTGCCGGCATAATCACTGGAAACCAACGGCTCTTCGCTGCAAGTCAAAATTCCTTTTAATTCTTTTTTCTCGCAAGCTTTCTTAATAGCTTCGTTAACTTCTTCGGTGGTTGTTTCCTTTTTCAAAACATAAACCGCGTCGCAAATTGAAACAACCGGAGTCGGCACGCGCAAAGATAGCCCGTCAAAATTTCCTTTCAAAGAAGGGATAGTTAGTGCTGTAGCAATAGCGGCGCCGGTGGAAGTCGGGATAATATTTACAGCGGCAGCGCGGGCGCGGCGTAAGTCTTTGTGCGGACCATCGACCAAAACCTGATCAGCTGTATAAGAATGAGTTGTGGTCATTAAAGCCTTCTCAATGCCAAATTCTTCCTCTATTACCTTGGTCATTGGCGCCAAACAATTGGTCGTGCAAGAAGCCATGGAAAAAATATCATCTTCAGCTTTTAATTCGCTTTCATTAACGCCCAAAACTATTGTCTTCATCTCGCTATCATCCTTAGCTGGAGCGGAAATAACGACCTTCTTGGCGCCGGCTTCCAAGTGAACACCCGCCTTATCTTTAGTGCGAAAAATTCCGGTAGATTCTATAACTAAATCAACAGCCAAATTCTTCCATGGCAATTCTTTCGGGTCTTTCTGAGCGAAAACCGGATATTTTTGCCCGTCAATAGTCAAACTTTCCTCATCATACTTCACTTCTTTGTCATAAATTCCATAAACACTGTCATATTTCAAAAGATGCGCTAAAGTCTTATTGTCAGTTAAATCATTAATAGCCACAACTTTTAGGTCGGGATTATTTTTGGCGACAACAGCTTTAAAAGCGGCTCGCCCAATACGGCCGAAGCCGTTAATAGCGATATTCATAAAATTTAAAATTATCTCCTTGTTTTATTTTATTAGATATTCAAATTATACCACCTCTCCTTTTTTTAAAAAAGCCTTGCCGCGAATTTTAAAAAAACTCAGCTTATTCCAAAATACGATGACGCGCCGATATTGACAAAAATCATTCCCGCAATAATAAATACTCCAAAAAACAACCAAATTACAGCAGCGCCAAAAGCTTCTTCCATTGTTTTAAAAAAAATAATCCCTTTAAGGAATTATTTTATATTTATTTTATTTTAAACCGAAAACCGGATGAACAGTAACCATTATTTCTTTTTCGATACTGGAGGTATCATAAGAACCGTAGTCGGAAACATCAACCGAGTTTGGAACTAATACTTGGACAGAGCCTGTATCAACCGATTTTATCGCCCCGATTTCTTTGTCGCTGGCTTCGGCGATAATCGCCGCGCGATTTTTAGCATCCTTAATGGCTTCTGGTAAAAGACTCACGCGAACCTCCGGCAGGTTGGTATAATAATATTCAAGCGAACCGATAGTAAAAAAAACCCCTTTATCAACCAGCGGCTGGATGTTTTTGGAAAGATTTTTAATCTTATCCACACCGGAAGACCTAATCTCGACATTCTGAGAAAGAGTATACTCTTTCGGTTCGTTGGAATCTGATTTCCAAACTTCCATTGTCATAATCGGGTAGATATTTATTTCTTCTTCGCCCACCCCCTTTTCTTTTAAAAAATTCAAAACTGCTTGCTCGTCGTTTTTCATCAAAGCGTACCCCTGCCTTAACTCTTCGCGATAAACCGTCCTGGAAAAATTACTGGTCAACTTCGCATAATCGGACATTACTTTAAGGCGCGCCGAACCTGTAACTGTAATTTGTTCGGCATTACTTCTGGCTTTGACAAAAAAAACTCCGCCGACCGCCGCGGCCGCAACCAAGCCGATAGACAAAATAACCCCAAAAAAAATTAATTTATTTTTTTCCATAGTTTTTATTTATAATTTATTTACCTGTTAATAAATAAATTATACCAAAAAACAAAAAAATCGGCAATTAAGCCGATTTTAAAAAAACAATTTTATTTTAATAAATTTCTTTTAGCCCGCACACGCTCGTTTTCTGTCAAATATTTTTTGCGCAAACGCAAATTATTCGGAGTTATTTCTAGATACTCGTCATTCTTCATCACCGACAAAGCTCTTTCAATATTCAATTCCCAAGGCGGAGTTAAAAGAATAGCTTCGTCAGAACCGGAAGCTCGGACATTGGACAACCTTTTCCCTTTGATCGGGTTAACAATCAGTTCCATGCCCTTGGAAACATCCCCAATAACCATACCTTCGTAGATTTCAGTATTCGGCTGAATATAGATCGTGCCGCGATCCTGCAAATTCCACAAATCAAAAGCGGTCGCTTTGCCGGTGACCCCGGAAACCATTGAGCCAACATCATGCTTTTCTATCTCGCCAACATGCGGTTTGAATCCAATAACACGAGAACACATTATCCCTTCACCCTTGGTATCAACGACAAATTCACTGCGATAACCTAAAAGCCCGCGAGTCGGAACTTCGAATACTAGACGAGCTTGGCCGGAATGATTTTTAATTTCCAGCATCATACCTTTACGGCGAGAAATTTTTTCTATAACCGCTCCGGCCATATTTTCTGGAACATCAATAATCAATTCTTCGAACGGCTCCATCCTAACATCAGCTTCTTCTTTAATTATAACTTGCGGCTGCGAAACCTGAACTTCGTAACCTTCGCGGCGCATATTCTCCAATAAAACTTCAATATGCAATTCACCGCGGCCGTAAACCTTATAAAAATCCGTATTGCTGAAATCTATTTTAAGCCCGACATTTACTTCTGTTTCTTTTTCCAGCCGCTCTTTCAGTTGGCGATTAGTGACAAATTTTCCGTCACGACCCCCGAATGGAGAATTATTCACCAGAAAATCCAAGGAAATCGTTGGTTCGTCAATTTTAATTGCCGGCATCGCCGCTTGGTCGGCAGAAGCGCAAATTGTTTCGCCGATAAAAATACCCGGCAAACCAGCTATCATCACGATATCACCGGCTAAAGCTTCTTCCGCTTCTTTTCTGGCCGGACCGTAAAAAGTAAATAATTTTGTAATTTTTCCGCTTTGCGTGTTGCCGTTTATATCTTTAACAAAAACATTTTGGCCAGTCCTTATTCTTCCTTCATAAATTCTGGTTACAGCCAAACGGCCGAGATAATTGTCATATCCAAGGTTGAAAACTTGCGATAAAAGAGGCTTGGAAATTTGTTCTTCAGTTGAAGCTGGAGCAACCTTTTCCAAAACTAAATCCAAAAGAGGAAAAAGACTATCGGACTCATCTTCTAATTTTCTTTTGGCAACACCCAGACGGCCGATAGCGTAAATAACCGGAAAATTCAACTGTTCTTCGGTTGCACCTAAATTGAAAAATAATTCAAGAACATCTTCTTCGCATTTTTTTGGATCGGCGGCCGGCTTATCTATTTTGTTAATAACCACAATGGGCTTTAGACCCAGTTCCAAAGATTTTTTCAAAACAAACTTAGTCTGTGGCATCGGGCCTTCTTGGGCGTCAACCAAAAGTAAAACAGAATCAATGGACTTTAAAATACGCTCAACCTCAGACGAAAAATCAGCGTGCCCTGGCGTATCTACAATATTGATTTTAGTATCTTTATAAATAACCGAGGTGTTCTTAGAATAAATAGTAATTCCGCGCTCTTTTTCCAAAGCATTAGAATCCATACTAACAGTCTCATCAACCATTTTTGTTTGGCGCATTAAAGCATCGGTCAAAGTGGTTTTGCCGTGGTCAACGTGCGCGATAATAGCGATATTGCGTATTTCCATAATTTTATACAAAAAGCCGACCGAATTGGTCGGAACTAATATCTATTATATTAAACTAAAAATCTAAAAATGTCAAATATTTTTTAAAAATCAAATTCTTTATATTTTTTTCAAAAAAATTTGACAATATTTTTTCTAAATATTATCATATTTTTAAAGCTCTTTTAACCAAAAAAACCAAGAAAATGGAGGGCAATAAATGAACAACGGCGGGGAAGCTACTGCAATTTCATTTTTCTTTATAAATACTGGCGAATGCCTTTTTAAAGGAATTGGGGAGATTAAAAAAATAATAAGTGAGGTTAATAGAATAAAAGAGGTGAATTTTTCCGCATTTTTCCATTCGGGAGAAAAAAATACAGAATGGGTGATAAAAATAGCGAGAAGCGGCATTTTGTTTGAGAACGAAACACTTTTTAGCGACAGTGAACTGTCATGTACCAGGGAATGGATGGAAAAAATTTTTAAAGCTAACAATGACGGAATAGAAAAAGCTGTTTTAGCAGCTGTCCCTTATATTAAAGATGCCAGCGGAAAGACTATTCCGCTTCCGCAGTTCCATATTGTGAGGTACAAAATGATTGGAGGGGAAAAATTAGAGTTTGAAAATATATAAAGAAACAGAGTCTCTTTGGAGAGACTCTGTCTTTTTTTCTAAAAGATTATTTTATTCGTACCGCAAACATTCAATCGGATTCAGGCGCGCAGCGCGCCGGGCCGGATAATAGCCGAAAATAATGCCGATTCCAGCGGAAACGCCGAAAGCCAAAAGAATAGACGAATAGGAAATGACCGTATTTACATCAAAAAAGTTGGTAATTATCAGAGATGCGCCCCAACCCAAACCGACACCGAATAGACCGCCTAAAAATGTAATCATAATCGACTCGGTCAAAAACTGCCAACTGATATCATTGCGTTTGGCGCCAATAGCCTTGCGCAGACCAATCTCTCGCGTACGTTCGGTCACGGTGGTCAACATCATATTCATAATTCCGATTCCTCCCACTAAAAGTGAGATTCCGGCGATGGCCGCAAGCAATATTGTGAAAGTTCCAGTAACAGAAGAAGCTGTTTCCACCAAATCAGCCTGGTTCATAATGCTGAAATCAGCCGAATCAGAATCGCTGATTTTATGCCTTTTTAAAAGAAGGTCACTTACTTCCGTTTGAACGGCTGATAAATTTTCAGAATCGACCGCGGAAATACTAATAGTAGAAACACTATCGCTTCCGCTTAAAAATTTTTGCGCGGTTTTTATCGGAATATAAATTTTATCATCGTCATTGGAAGACCCCGAACTGCCTTTTGATTCTGTTAAACCCACAACCTTAAAATCAATGGAGTTTATACGGATAGTTTTCCCCAAATAATCTTCTGAATCTTCACCAAAAAGATCGTCCCTGGCAGTCGGCGCCAAAACCGCGACCTTAGCCGCGCTTTCATTCTGCGCTTCGGTAAAAAATACCCCATTGGCAATTTCAACATTTCTAACTTCCGGATAGTTAGCAGTTACGCCGACGACGCTAGTGTTGGTATTGTTTGCTTTTTGTTTAACTTGATAACGACCGCTCACATCGGCCGCAACATCTTCAATCCCGGAAATTTCCGTTTCTATTGCCTCGGCATCATCAATAGTTAAAGAAGTTGCCGACCCCTGGCCTCCCTTCACTTGAGTCCCCACCCCGCGCTGCATCCCAGGCATTACCATTAAAAGATTTGAACCGATAGATTCTATATTTGATTCGATGGAACTTTGCGCGCCAGCGCCGATAGAAACCATCGCTATGACTGAAGCGATACCTATAACAACACCTAAAACTGTCAAACCCGAGCGTGTTTTGTTGGATATTATCGCCCTATAAGTTTCTGAAAACAAATCCGATAAAAGCATAAAATATTTAACTCAATAATAAACAAATTTTAATCTACCAATAAACCGTCTCTTATGGCGATAATTCTATCAGCGCTTTTCGCCACATTCATGTCATGAGTAATAAGAACAATTGTTCTTTTTTCTTCGTCGTTCAAACGGCGGAAAGTTTCCAAAACTATCTTCCCTGTTTTAGAATCCAAATTCCCCGTCGGCTCATCCGCCAAAATTAAAGACGGACTATCAACCAAGGCTCTGGCGATAGCAACTCTTTGCATCTGTCCTCCAGATAACTGGTTGGATAAATGATACCAATGGGCCTTATCCAAACCGGCGGAATTTAAAGCTTTCTCTACCATTCCCTGCCTTTTTCTTTTAGGAGTTTCTGAATAAATCAAAGGCAACATAACATTGCGCATAACAGTGGTGCGAGGTAAAAGATTAAACGACTGAAAAACAAAACCTATTTTAGAAAGTCTGACATTGGCCAGCTCGTCGTCGGAAAGCTTGGAAACGTCGCGGCCGTCAAGAAAATATTCACCGCCGGTGGGAGAATCAAGGCAACCTATAATATTCATTATTGTTGACTTTCCGGAACCGGACGGACCGATAATCGCAACAAATTCCCCATCCTTAACGTTAAATGTAATGCCTTTTAAAACCTTTGTTTCAAGATCACCGTTAAAATAAGATTTTGTTATATTTTTAAATTCAAGCATATTTTTTAAAAAATTTTTACCTCATCGGCATTCCACCTCCTCCAGGACCGCCACCGGTACCGGTAAATGATCCGCTCATCATCATTAAACTACCGGAATTGCCATTTTCTGATTTACCGGAGGAAGAAGACGCTCCAACGGCATTTATTGTTTTTTGCACAACGCTATCACCCTCGCTTAGGCCACTAGTTATTTCCATATATGTTTCATCTGAAATTCCGATAGTAACCACTTTTCTAGATACTCCTCCAATATAAATTTCGTTGCGTTGCATTTTTTCAGCGTCCTTAGGAATACCTGCCAAAGTTGAAGAAGCTTTTGTGGAAGAAACAGAAGAAGAAGCCGTCTTCGGCATAAAATTATCGAATCCGTTTTCCCCAGAGGCAATATCCTCTTCGGATTTTTCTTCTGTCGGAATCTCCACATAATAAATATCGCCTTGCGACTTAACCGCTTCGCTCGAAACCAATAAAATATCGGTTTTTGTTTCAACGGTTATAACTGCCGACACGCTCATTTCGGTTTTAATTCTTTCATCTACCTCATCTAAAGAAATTTTAACATCATAATTGACTATTCCTTGGCTGACGCTGCCAGTTGAAGAAACTTCCACGACCTTCCCCTTAATACTCAAATCATCAATAGCGTCAAAAGTCATAACCGCCTCTTGACCGACTTTTATTTTTGCGACATCGACTTCATTAAACGGAATAACGGCTATTTTTTGATCAGTAATGATTGTACCTATCGAACCTTGGCTCACTTGATCACCAACAACCGTCTCAAAACCGTCTATTTTACCATCCAATGAAGCTTTAACCACTGTGTTTTCATAAGCAGTTTGTGCGGAGCGAACAGAAGCTTGAGCTGAGAGCAATGAAGCTTTAGCCGAGGCAATTTCATCTTCCGTAGCTGGAGATATATTTTTTTGATATTGGACTTTAGCGGTTTCCAGCGAACGCAAAGCGCTGTCGATTTTAGCTTGAGCTGATTCAATACTTTGTTCGGCTGACAATTTAGCGTCTTCCAGTTCATTTTCCGCCTCTTTTATATCATCTTTTAACTCTTGCCAATCAGTCTGTATGGTTGTGATGGCCGTAGTCATAGTGCTTGCTTCAGAGTTCATTGAACTCTTATTCGAATCAATGGAAGATTGGGAAAAATCACTACTCGGAGAACTTTTTTCCAAAGCCGAAAAAAGATTGTTCGCAGCCGCAACCGCACCATTTAAAAGATTTATAACGGAATTGACTCCATTTTGCAAATTAGTGTCATTTCTTAAGATTTGGACATCTTCCATCGCTTTCTCGGCAATCGGCAAATTATTTTTAGCCGATTCGTAATTGCTTTTAGCCAATGTAAGATAGCTGGAATCTAAAACAGACAAAGAACTTTTCGCATCATCATTTTCCAGGAGACGATTAATTTTGTCTAAAGAATTTTTGGCTGACAAAATTTTAGCTTCCAAAGTAACCGCCAATTGAGCTCGCTCATTATTAACGGAAGCTGTAGACTCGTCGGTCAGATCGTCTAATTTTTCTTGAGCCTGATCGATTGATTCTTGGGTTGTCCTTTTTACGGTTTCCAAATCTTTAATCGCCGAATCATAAGTCGCTTGGGTAGAATCTAGGCTTAATTGATAAAGCCTCAAATCATCACCGGTAACTCCAGAAACTATTTCGTCATAATTGGCTTGAGCCGACAATAGGGAAGCGTTGGCGCGGGCCAAATCCAGAAGAGCGTCGCGCTGATCCAAAATAGCGATAGTCTCCCCGGTTTTGACTAACTGCCCATTGCTAACCCTAACCGAAACAACTTTACCGGAAGTTTCCGGCGTAATATCAACACTTTTCAAGGCAGAAACCTGCCCTGAGCCGGAAACCGTAACAGAGAGGTCTCCTTTTTTAACCGTAGTTAATGTATAAGATGTTGTTGAAACTCCTTTAACCCATGGTTTCCAAACAAAAATAATAATTAGCGCCGCAACAACCATAACGATCGTAAACCAAAACCTTTTTCTCCTTAAAATTCCAGTAATTTTTTCTGACATAAAAAACGTAAAATTATTTTATTTAAACCGCCGTTTATCGGCGGGGAAAATCAAAATGGCGGGTGGTTGGAAATATCCAAATCTGGGCGAATCCGAGGATCGCCGCCGCGTTTTAAAAACTCCCCCCCCATTGAAGGAGGAAAAATATCATCGGCAATAAAACTATTTTGCGATGTTTTATGCCCGACGACAAT
>CAZALZ010000003.1:0-65250 GCA_964486475.1 uncultured Gammaproteobacteria bacterium
AGAGATAACGGAAAAAACAAAAACACCCGCGGAAATGGCGGGTGTTTTTTAAAATAGTTGATAAACTTAAAATTCGTTAAGTAAATATATCCTTTATTAAAAATGTTTTAGGTGATATAATGAAAATAGACGACCATTAAAAATTAAATGTTAAGAAAATGAATAGAATTTTAAAGGAGGTTCTCACTTCCAAAAAAATGAGAAATACCGCCGCCTTGATAGTGTTGGCGGCGGCGGCTGTCCATGGCAGGCCCTGGATAAGCTAAAAAAATAATCGGGCATTCCTTTAAGCGGGGGGGGTGTCCGTTTTTTTATGAAGACAAAAATTAAAAAGTTTCTTTTACTTTTTTTTGCTAAATTTGTAAAACCTTTATCAGAGAATCAAGATGCGCAAAGGCGGGAATTTATTTTGAATATTTTTTTGTTATCCGCTGTTTTTTTCTTCGGCCTCTCTTTTTTGTTTGCAACCGCTAACTATATTAAACAACCTTTTTATCACGGAATGCCTTTGGGCGGTTTTTTGCTCGGTTTTTTACTATTTTTATTTTTACATTTTTTGTCTAGAAAAGGATTTTCCAAAACAGCTTCTTATTTTTTTGTTTCAATATTTTTTCTTTTTTCGACCGCGGCTATTATTCAATGGGGCGCGGATTTACCCGCCGCTTTGTTGTTTTTTGTTTTAACCATAACAATTTCCGGAATTTTAATCGGCACTTCTTTCGCTTTTTTTGTTTTTCTTTTGGTTTCAATTTCTATTTTTGTCATAGGCAATTTGCAATTTTACGGGATAATCGCGCCTGATTTGTATTGGACCCAGCAAAAAATGGAAAGCGATGCTCTTATTTCTTATATTTTTTTATTTTTCATAATAACAATCACTTCCTGGCTGTCCAACCGCGAAATAGAAAAATCCTTAGAAAGAGCAAGAAAATCCGAAGCTGAATTAAAAGTTGAACGCGATTCTTTGGAGATTAAAGTTAGGGAAAGAACTCAAGCCCTGAAAAAAATGGAAATGGAAAAGATGTCCGATCTCTTTCGTTTTGCCGAAATCGGGCGCCTGTCCTCCGGTCTTTTTCATGATTTGGTTAATCCGCTGACGGCTATTTCTTTAAATATAGAAAAAGCTAAAAGTTTCGGCGGAGAAGAGTTGACTCAAGTAAAAAAATGTTTAGCCGATTCGGTTTCTGCCGTCGGCCGGATGAATGATGTTATTTCCGCAGTGCGCAGGCAGATAGTTAAAAAAGAAAAAAACCAAATATTTTCCATAGAAGAAGAGTTGCGGCAAGTTATCAAAGTTTTTTCTTTTCGCGCCAAAAAAGAAAATATTTCAGTTATTTTTTCTCCAGAGAAAGATATAAAAATTTCCGGCGATCCGGTGAAATTCAGCCAAATAGCCGCTAATTTTTTAGCTAATAGCTTGGATTCTTATGATCATGAAGCAACAGCTGAAAAAAAAGTGCTAATTTCCTTAAAAGAAGAAGACGGCGCGGCGGTTTTGAAAGTTAAAGATTTCGGCTGTGGCATATCTCGGGAAAACAAAAATAAAATTTTCCAGCCGTTTTTTACCACTAAAGACTTTTCTCGCGGAACAGGAATCGGATTGTCATTAGTAAAAGAAATGGTGGAAAAAGATTTTGGAGGGACAGTCGGTTTTATCAGCGAAGCCGATCAAGGAAGCGAATTTTTTGCATACTTTAAAAAAGAAAATTTTTAATTAGCTGCCTGGTTATGACAAAAATCGAAAGCGTGAAAGAGGAAATCAAAAAATTTTTATCGTCCGGACAGCGTTCGGACGGCGGTTTTGATGATTTTTTCGGGCGGAAAGCTTTGGTGCTTAACGCTTTAGTCTTATTTTTTTTGCCGAAAAGCAAAGATAAAGAAATTTCCGCCATCAGAGAAAAGGCCGCTGGTTTTATTTTGCGGTATAAAAGCCAAGATTGGATTTTTTCAGAAAATTTCGGATTAAATTTTTTGATTTTATGCGCCCTATCCGCTCATGATCCGTTAATTTTTTCTGGAGAAGATTTGGCCAAAATCACGCAGATGCTCGTGCAAGCTGAAAAAACAGAAGGCGGCCCTTATTTTTCTTCGCCCGGCAGTAAAGACGAAGTTGATTTGTTCGCTAATATTGTTATTTTCGGTTTTTTAAAAAAATTTGAAGTTGAGCTGCCGAATTTAAATCGCTTAATTGAAGGCGCGATTGAAGAAGATGATTTTTCTTGGTGTTTGGCTCGGCCCCTTTTTGTAATTTATTCGCTCTCAAAATTTTATCAAGGGGAAAAAACAATCAAGCTTTCTGAAAAAATTTTAGAAAAAATAGACAGTGTCGGCCGGACAAGCGCCGCGGATGAAATGTTATCTTTTTGTTCTTTAGTGAATTTAGGCTGCCGGCCGGACAGTGAAATTGAAAAAAAATTTTTTTTATCAGCGCCTTTTTTAGAAAAACTGCTGTTGCCGGCGCGATATTTTTCGGACTTATTCGATTCGGCCGACGGCTCGAGCCAGGTTTTAAACTCAGCTTTATATTTGGAAGTTTTGGAGAAATTATCGGCTCTTCAGAAAAAAAATCCGGAAACCGAAAGTGAAACCAGTGAAACCAAGGAAAAGAAAATAATCGCCGATATTTTACGTTTAGGAGAAGAAAGATTTTTTTCTCTTCCGCCGGCTTTGCGGGAATCCGCCAATAGTGAAATCGGTCATATTGCGCAAAAAAATTCTGATCGGCAAATGCTTTTAATGCCTTATTATTTTCGTTTGGCTTTAGGGGGGGGAGGGAGAATTTTTTCTGATGAATTTATTGCCAGAACAGGTTTGGCCAATGCCTTTTTTTGGACGGCCTTTGTGATATATGACGATCTTTTAGACGGAGAGGGAGATTCGAAGTTAATACCGACTGCCAATATTTATGCCAGAGAATTTACGGGATTTTTTCGGACGATTTTTCCGGCTGAACACGAATTTAATAATTTTTTTTCTCGTACAATGGACAAGCTTGACGCGGCTAACGCTCAAGAGGTAATTGATCGCCGAGCCACCGTTGCCAATAATGTTTTTTTAATCCCTGAAAACATTCCGGATTACGGGGATTATGAAGCGGCATATGCGCCGTCTTCGGCTCATATTTTCGGGCCTTTGAGTATGTCAAGCCTACTCGGCTTTTCTCTGTCTTCAGAAGAAGTTGAAAATCTAATCAGCTATTTCCGCCATTATCTTATCGCCATGCAGATAAATGATGACATCTATGATTGGGAAGAGGATTTACGGCGCGGCCGATTAAGCACGGCGGCGGCAATGTTGTTGCGCGATTGGCTGTCCATCCATCCTGGAAGCGAAAGTATTGATTTGGAAAAAGAAATCAATGATTTACGGCAAACGTTTTACTTCACGACCTTGGAAAAAATCAGCGCCGAAGTTTTGCGCCATACCAAAGCTTCACGCGTTGCTTTAAGAAAAGTTTCTTTTATTGAGAATTTTGCTCCATTGGAAAAATTTATAAATTTGGCCGAAATCGCGGCAAAACAGGCTTTTGATGATCAAAAAACAATAAAAGATTTTTTAAAAAGTTTTAAGCCGTAGAGGCCGTATTTTGATTCTGTTAGAATTTTTTTAAGAAAACAAGTTTGGTTAATCTAAGAGTTTAATTTAAAATAAGCCTTTTTGAAAGGCTTATTTAGTATCTTGACAAGAGTGAAACAAATGATAAAATAGAGTATAATTTAGCACTTTAAGCGATAGAGTGCTAAGATTAATTTTTAAAAGCGTCTTCGCCGGTTTTTCGGCGGATTCCTTAAATTTATGAATATAAAACCATTACATGACAATGTGGTTTTGGAGTCTATTGAGGCGGAAAAAGCCACGAAATCAGGAATAATTTTGCCGGACACGGCGGATAAGGGCCGGCCGGAACAAGGAACGGTTGTCGCGGTGGGTGATGGCAAGGTTTTGGATTCTGGGGTTTTATCCAAGGTTTCGGTAAAAGTCGGCGATACGGTTCTTTTTAAAAAATATTCTCCGGACGAGGTTGAAGTTAACGGCAAAACTTACTTTGTTTTAAATGAGAGCGATATTTTAGCTATTTTGTAATTAATTTAAGCTTAACAGAATTTTCGGGAATTTCCCGAAAATTCTTCCATATTTTATGAGCAAAAATATTGTTTTTTCCGATAAAGCGCGTGAGGCTTTAAAAAGAGGGGCGGATAAATTAGCCGAAGCGGTTAAAGTTACGCTTGGGCCGAAAGGGCGGAATGTCGTTATTGAAAAATCTTACGGTTCTCCGCTTATTACTAAAGACGGCGTAAGCGTCGCCAAAGAAATAGAGTTAGATGATAAGTTGGAGAATATCGGGGCTGAAATAATCAAAGAGGCGGCTTCAAAAACCAATGATGTTTCCGGCGATGGAACAACTACCGCGACTATTTTAACCCAGGCGATAATAAGCGAAGGCTTGAAAATGGTTTCTTCCGGAGTTAACCCGATAGAATTGCGCCGAAGCATAGAAAAGAAAGTCGCCTCAGTGGTTGAAAAATTAAAAGCGACCAGCAAAAAAATTCCGGCTGTTAAAGAAGAGATTGCTAAGGTTGCTTCCATTTCCGCCAATGATAAAAAAATCGGTTCTTATATCGCCGAGGCCATTGCCAAAGTCGGACAAGACGGCGTGGTTACAGTGGAAGAAGGCCAATCTTTCGGAGTTGAAGTCGAGATTGTCGAAGGAATGCAATTTGACAAAGGATATGTCTCTCCTCATATGGTTACCAATATTGAAAAAATGAGCGCGGAAATAGAAGATCCTTTTATTTTAGTGACTGATAAAAAGATTTCATCCTTGGCCGACATTTTGCCGCTTATGGAAAAAATGGTTGCCGCCGGCAAAAAAGATTTGGTTATTATCGCCGAAGATATAGAGGGAGAAGCTCTCACTACTTTTATAGTTAATAAGCTGCGCGGAGTATTTAATGTTTTGGGAATCAAGGCTCCGGGTTTTGGCGATCGCCGCAAAGCCATGTTGGAAGATATCGCCGTTTTGACCGGTACCATTGTTATTTCCGATGACTTGGGCTTAAAACTTGAGAATACCGACGTGTCCGATCTTGGCAGGGCTCGTCGAGTTATTGCCACAAAAGACAATACCGTCGTTGTTGACGGCAAGGGATCTGCCGAAAATATCAAAAAAAGAGTGGAAGCGATAAAGAAAGAAATAGAAATTTCCAATTCCGAATATGACGCGGGCGAGTTGAAAAAACGTTTGGCGAAAATGTCCGGAGGCGTAGCCGTTATTAAAGTCGGAGCCGCTACGGAAACAGAAATGAAGGAGAAAAAAGACAGAATTGATGATGCCGTCCATGCCACTCGCGCCGCTCTGGAGGAAGGTATTGTTGTCGGCGGCGGTTTAGCCTTGGCTCGAGCCAGTGATGTTTTTTCGTCTCTCCTGGGCGGTAAAAAAGAAGCTGATCCGGGCGCTAAAATTATTGATAACGCTATTTTAGAGCCGATTAAGCAAATTGCCAAAAACGCCGGCAAGGACGGTTCTTTGATTCTTTACAATATAATTCGCGAGAACAGTTTGATAAAAGATGAAGCGGCTCGCAATATCGGCTATAATGCCATGGATGATAAGTTTGAAGATTTGCTGGCGGCCGGAATTGTCGACCCGACAAAAGTTGTTCGCACAGCTTTGGAAAACGCCGCTTCGGCCGCAATAATGTTTTTGACAATTGAAACAGTTGTTTCAGAAAAACCGAAAAAAGAAGATTCTTGCTCTTGCGGACCGGCCGATCAAGGAATGATGTAATTTTAAAGAGAGTTTTTTTAAAAGACAGGGATAACCCCCTGTCTTTTAATTTAACCTTTTTTTGTTTGTGGAAATTTTTCAAAATACGGAGCTTGGAAAATTTGTCGCGAACCGCTCAAAGTGTTAAAATATAAAAGGAACTGCTTTAAGCAGTGAATTTTATTAAATGGAAATAACAATCAATGGCGCGGTTTTAAGTTTCGCGCCGATAATAGATTTTTTTACCCAATCGCCGGATATCATTTTACGGCAAATCTTTTTTTATGTCGGCTGGATTCCGCTGTCTCTGGCTTTTCTTTGGGGGGCTAAGGAACTGTGGGTTTTTTATCGTCAAAATTTGTGGTTTGCGAAGAATGGAAAGTTTGCTTTTTTGGCCATTGATATTCCGCGCGGAAACGAACAGTCTCCCCGAGCCGTGGAAAATTTATTCAGTTATCTTGGCGGAGCTCATGGCACCCTTAATTTGATAGACACTTATTGGGATGGCAAGTT
Source organism: uncultured Gammaproteobacteria bacterium (assembly GCA_964486475.1). Taxonomy (GTDB): domain Bacteria; phylum Patescibacteriota; class Patescibacteriia; order Patescibacteriales; family WJLG01; genus JBAZHE01. The sequence goes on from CAZALZ010000003.1 coordinate 6,281, forward strand.
TCAGCTTAACTTCAGTTTTGAAATTGTTTCCATCGGCGGCTATACGCAATTTATAATAAGAACTCCGATCGCTAACCGCGATTTAGTGGAATCGGCCATTTATGCCCAGTATCCCGATGCTGAAATAGTAGAGATAGATGATTATGCCGCGCCTTACAAAGGGACTCGTTTTCCTAATGATAAATATGATATGGCTGGCGCGGAATTCGTTCAACAAAACAGCTCCGCTTATCCGATAAGGACTTATGAAGATTTTGAACACCAGTTCGGCGAGCCTGAAACTCATTTCCGCGATCCTTTGGCCGCTTTAATGGATTTGTGCTCTTCGCTTAAGCCGGGCGAACAGCTTTGGTATCAGCTCTTGATTGTTCCTGTTACTCCGTCTTGGGATGATGTTATGGATAAGGAGGTTGCTAAAATTTTAAAAGAAACGCCTAAATCTAAAAGCAATATTTTAAACAAAGGCGCTGATGCCGCTTTAAATTTAATCACTTCCGCTTCCGGTCTTTTGGTTGGAAACGAGCCGCCCGCCGGTAAGGAAGAAAAAAAAGACGATGCTTTAAAAATGATGAATTTGAAACCGAAAGACAAAAAGCGCGTAGAAGCTATGCAGGAAAAGGAATCTAAAATGCCTTACAAATTCAAGATTAGAATGGTTTATTTGGCGGAAAAAGAGCAGATGAATAAGGCTAAGGTTTTTGGCGGCTTTGTCGGTTTTATCAAGCAATTCACCGCCGTTGATCTTAACGCGCTTAAACCTGATATGGATAGAACGGGAATTTCCACCGCCTATCTTTTTAAAGATAAACATTTGAACAGCCGGAAAAATCGTCTTTTTAATAATTATATCGCGCGCGACAGCGGCGCCGGCCGTTCCTTAGGGTTAATGAATGTTGAAGAATTAGCGACGCTTTGGCATTTTCCGATTGAAAGCGTAGTTAAGGCTCCTTTAATTCAGAAAACCGCCGGCCGTAAAGCCGAGCCGCCAATGACTTTGCCTATGGCCGAGGAGGTTGTCGGATCTGATAAGCCCGAGCCGCTGTTTTTCGGAGAATCCGAAGAAGAATCGCTTCAAGGCGAAACCGATTTTTTTAACAGTTCATCAGCGGACGAAAAAAATGTTGCTTCTTCCTCGGAAATCACCACAGAAGAAAGCCGAGATAAAAAAGGGGCGCCACCGGAGAATCTGCCGTTTGTTTAATTTTTTTTGCAGTATGGTTTTGGCGGTATGTAGAACAATATAAACTTCGCGTTTGTTTGCGGATTAGTGTAAATTAGCGAATTAGCATTTTATTTATAAGATAATTAAATTTAAATGATAAACTTTGATATAACAACTTTTGCCGAAACAACTTTCCGCAATCAAAAGCTTAAATTCGGCATTAAAACCGATGATCGCCGCCGCCATATGTATTTGATCGGAAAAACCGGTATGGGCAAATCAACGATTTTAGAGAATATGATAGTAGCCGATATCCGCGCCGGAAGAGGAGTGGCTGTTGTTGACCCGCATGGAGATTTGGCGGAGAAAATTATGCAGTATATTCCGGCTGAGCGCATTAAAGATATTATTTATTTCAATCCTTCGGATACTGATTTTCCAATCGCTTTTAATATAGTGGAGCAAGTCGATGCTAAAGTCCGCCACCTTGTCGCCTCCGGATTGATCGGCGTATTTAAGAAACTTTGGGCTGATTCTTGGGGACCGCGCTTGGAATATATTTTGCGCAATGCTATTTTGGCTGTTTTGGATTACCCGGATTCCACCCTGCTTTCAGTTATTAGAATGTTGTCTGATAAAAATTACCGCAAAAAAGTCATTGACGAAGTTCATGATCCGGTGGTAAAAGCTTTTTGGGTTAAAGAATTCGCCGGTTATGCCGATAAATTCGCCTCCGAAGCTGTTTCTCCTATTCAGAATAAAGTCGGGCAATTTTTATCCAGCTCCTTAATTAGAAATATTATCGGGCAGACCAAATCTTCCATTGATGTCCGCGCCGCCATGGATAGCGGTAAAATTTTAATAATGAATCTTTCTAAAGGCTATATCGGCGAGGATAATTCCGCCCTTTTGGGCGCGATGATGATTACTAAAATACAATTGGCCGCCATGAGCCGCGTTAACATTCCGGAGAGCGAACGCCGCGATTTTTATTTATATATCGATGAATTCCAAAATTTTTCTACGGAATCTTTTGCCAATATTCTTTCCGAAGCGCGCAAATATCATTTGAACTTGATTATCGCCCATCAATATATTGAACAGCTTACCGACGAGGTGCGGGCGGCGGTTTTCGGCAATGTTGGAACTTTGGTTTCTTTCCGCGTCGGCGCCGCCGACGCGGAAGAATTAGTCAAGGAATTTGCGCCGACTTTTACCGAAGAAGATATTTTAAATCTGCCCAAATTCGAGTTTTATGTAAAATTAATGATTGACGGCGTAGCTTCTACTCCTTTTTCCGCGCGCGGCTTGCCGCCATTAACACAAGAGGAAAAAACCAATAATTGGGAAAAGGCGATTGCTTGGACTCGAGAAAATTATGCTAAACCGGTGGCGGTTGTTGAAAAAGTAATTATGGATTCTTACTATCAAGAAGAATTGTCTCTATCCGGGAAAGACAGAAAAGAAGAAAAGCATTTTTCGCCGCCGGCGCCGGTCAAGATGCCGCTGGTCGTTAAGAAAGAATTTTTACCTCCGGTTAAAGAAACACGATCGGTTGCGGCCGTTGCTCCCGAATTCGGAAACATCAATAAAAAAGAAAATTTTCCAGCAATATATAATGTTGTTTGCGCCTCTTGCGGAGAGGTTGCTGAAGTTCCTTTCAAGCCGGACGGCAGCCGGCCGGTTTATTGTAAAAAATGCCTTTCTAATATTAAAAAAGAAAAGCGCGATTCTTTTAAAAAAAATGAGAGCCGGGTTTATTCAAAACCTCAGCCGCGCGATCTTTCGGCTTTTTCCCCAAGGGCTTTGGCGGCCGCCGGGAAAGTGGAGTCGGTCGGTCCGACTTTGTCTTTATCCAATCTTTCGGCCAAACCGGAGGCGGGGCTTGTAAAATTTCGCGGAAAAGGTAATAATCATAAAGATCAAGAATTTCCGCCAAAGATGTCGGAAAAAGAATTGGAAGAAGGAGAAGATATAATTTTCGAATAATTAATTAAAATTATCAATGGCTAATTATTTAAAGGTAGGCAAGGCCGCCGATTTAGAGGGCAAGGATCGTTTATTGTATCGTTTACTGGAAATTTTTCCCGGCGCTCTTTCTTGGGGGGTTTTATTGGTGCTGATTATTTTTTCTTTTATAAAGCCTGTTTGGGTCGCTTATTTTATTATTGTTTTCGATATTTATTGGCTGCTTCTGGTTCTTTATTTAAGCATCCATCTTTTTGCTTCTTATGTCGGAATGAAAAAGACGATGAAAATAAATTGGCGCGACAAGCTGAACGAATTGGAAGAGAAAAAAATATCCGGTCTGCCGGAAAAATGCTTGGCAAAACAAGGATTTTCTTATAAAGATATAATTCATTTAATAATTGTTCCGACAGCAATCGAGCCGGTGGAAATTCTTCGGCCGGAAATCCAATCAATTATCAATGATGGTTTTCCGACAAAGCAGATGATTTATGTTTTGGCGACGGAAGAGCGTGAAGGTGAAAACGGCCGCATCAAGGCGCAAAAATTACAAGAAGAATTCGGGCATTATTTCAGGAATTTTTTAATTACTATTCATCCTGACGGCGTTGCTGGAGAAATTAAAGGCAAGGGTTCTAATCAGGCTTATTCGGCCAGAATGATAAAAAAAGAAATAATTGATAAAGAAGGCTTGGATTATAGTAAAATTTTAGTAAGTGTTTTTGACAGCGACACCATAGTGAATCCCGGGTATTTTTCTGTTTTGACTTATCGTTTTTTAACAGTTGAAAATCCCTATCGCGCCAGTTATCAGCCGATTCCTTTATACCATAATAATATTTGGGATGTGCCGTTTTTTTCCAGGGTGGCGGCGATGAGCAACACCTTCTGGCAAATGATGCAGCAGATTCGTGTAGAAAAATTAGCAACCTATGCTTCTCATTCTATGACTTGGAAAGCTTTATCAGAGATAGATTTTTGGTCGACCAATATGGTAAGCGAAGATTCGCGCATTTTCTGGCATTGCTACCTTTTTTATAATGGCGATTATCGCGTCGAACCTCTATATTTTACAATTTCCATGGACTCTATTAAAGTTTCCAATACCTGGAAGACGCTTATCGGCTTATATAAGCAGCAGCGCCGCTGGGGTTGGGGGGTTGAAAACGCGCCTTATCTTATTTTCAATACTATTAAAAAATGGAAGGATTTGCCGAAGAAAAAAACTCTCGATAAAATTTTGGTGCAAATACACGGTTTTAATTCTTGGGCGACTAACGCTTTAATTATCGCCGTGATCGGCTGGCTGCCTTTATTTTTCGGCGGGCAAAGTTTTAATGATACGGTTCTTTCTGGAAATTTGCCGCAGGTCACCAGGACTTTAATGACCATGGCTATGCTGGGCTTGCTTTTTTCCACTATTGTCGCCACCCTGCTTTTGCCGCACCGTCCAGCATCCGTCGGTCTTTGGAAAAAGATTTATACGAGGATTTTTGCTTTTTTTGAATGGCTTTTTCTGCCGATTGGAATTATTCTTGTCGGAGCTTTCCCCGCGCTGGATGCTCAAACGCGCCTTATGCTGGGAAAATATTTGGGATTTTTAGTTACCCCCAAAGAAAGATAAAATTATTTTTAAAAATGCCGTTGCGCAATAAAAAAAATTTTTTTTCCGGGCCATTATGGCTCACCCTTTTTCTGCTGGCTATTCTCGGCTGTTTGGCCGGGCCGCTTTCAAGTAATTTTTTAAGAAAGCAAAAAGTTGACAGCGAAATTTTGGAGTTGCAAAAAGAAATAAGTCAGCTGGATAGCAGCAACAAGGACTTGGAAAAATTACTGGTTTATTTAAAGTCCAATCAATTCGCCGAAGTTCAAGCCAGAGTTAATTTCGGTTTAAAAAAACCCGGAGAAGAAGTGGTGGTTATAAAGAGCGGCGAGAATTCAAAAGAAATTGAGGCGGCAGTGGCGGAGGAAACTGAAGCCCCGAATCCGGTTAGGTGGCTGAAGTATTTTTTGAAGATGAAGCAATAAATTTATAAAAATATCGGCGCTTAAAAGGCGCGGTATTTTTCAGGAAAAGCATCAAATAAAAACAGGCGCGAAAGATTATCGCGTCTGTTTTTTTTGAGCCGAAAGCGGGATTTGAACCCGCAACCTACGGTTTACGATACCGTTGCTCTACCAATTGAGCTATTTCGGCTTTTTGCCGGTTGTCTATCTCCAGCTTTCTTGGTATTATTAAATTATCATCTCTAACACATAAAATCAAGCATAAACATGAAAAAATACATTGCCGTTAAAAACAAACATATTTACTTTATTTTTTTATTTTTGCTTTTTTCCGCGTTGTTCTTTTTTCCGGCTGCAGCCTTGGCGGAAGATGAAATTACTTTTGGCGATTCGCCTTCAGCCGCGACTGCGGCCGTTGCCGAAATTTCTGTTTTGGACCAGCCGGCCAATGAGCAATTCAGCATTTTTTTGGATAAACCGACAATCGCCAAAGGCTATACTGTCGCCGCTTTTGGCGACTCGCTTAAGCTTTCTTTGGTGCCGGGAATATTAAGCTCTTCCACTCGCGTCGGCTGTGAAATTTTAAACGAAGAAATACCCGGACCGTGGCATTTGGACCGCGTCAGCCCGGTTTATCAATTTGAATTTTACAATAAAAAAGCCTACGACGATCAAAAACCTTTTTATATCCAAGTGGATTATGACAGCGAATCTTTCGGCTTGAAAAGAGTTTTTTTCTACGACAAGAATTATGGCGCTTGGCGCGAACTGCCGACAATTGATTTTCCCAAAGAAGGATTTGTCCGTTCCTTGATTCATTTGCCTTATGCGCGCCTTGCTGTTTTTGAAGATACCGGCATCCTCTCTGTCGGCAAAGCCAGCTGGTATGCTTACAAGGGCGGCGATTTCGCCGCTTCACCGGATTATAATAAGGGTTCGGTTTTGCGCGTTTATAATTTGGATAATAATAAATTCGTTGATGTGACGATCAATGACTACGGTCCGGATCGCAGCTTGCACCCGGATAGAGTGATTGATTTGGATAAAGTGGCTTTTTCTAAAATCGCCTCTCTCGGCGCGGGGATAATTAATGTTAAAGTTGAGCCGAAAAGCATTATTCCCGATAAAGACGGCTCGGTTTTGGGAATAAAAATTTCTTCCGGGGCAACGGCGGAGCCGGTGATAAATTCCCAGGCGGCGATTGTTATAGACAGGGACAATGGTGAAATTATTTTCGGGCGGAATGCGGACAGTGTTTTTCCTTTAGCCAGCTTAAGCAAAATGGTAGCGGTAAAAATTTTTTTAGATCAAAATCTCGATTTAAGCCAATCAGTTGAATATAAAACACAAGATGAAGAATATAATAATTTCTATACCGAGCCCCGGCGCTCTTCTAAAATTAATGTGAAAGACGGCGACAAAATGACCGTAGAAGATTTGGTTTATTCCGCTTTAGTCGGTTCGGCCAACAATGCCGTGGAATCTTTAGTGCGGGTTTCCGGTTTGGAAAGAAGTGACTTTATTGCTAAAATGAACGAATTCGCCGCTTCGGTCGGCGCGGCGCAGACAAAATTCGTTGAACCGACAGGCTTGTCCGCCGGGAATAAAACAACAGCTTATGATTATGCTATAATGATAAAAGAGATTTTGAATGATTCTTATCAAACCAAAGTAAGCGTTACGCCGAAATATCAATTTGATTCTGTTGATGCCAAAGGCGTTAAAACCCCGCACACGATTTATAACACCAACACTTTTTTGCGCGAAGGCCTTTTTGCCTCGGAAAATAATTTGTCTTTGCTTTCTTCCAAAACCGGTTATATTGATGAAATAGAATATTGTCTGATGACGGCCGCCAAAAAGGACGGTAAAACAGTGATCGCGGTTATTCTTGGCGCGGCCGACAAAACCCGGAGTTTTTCGGAGGTGAAAGATTTGCTTTTGTACGGATTAAGGCAAATTAACAATTAAAAAGATATAAAAAAAGACAGCTCGTTTTTGAGCCGCCTTGGTTTGCTTATTTGCATAATCTATATTCAAAAAGCAAACTATCATTTTTTATCTCCCCAATTTTCAGCCCAGCCGTACTGGCTAAGACTTCAGCTGTTTCTTCGGGCGTAGAATCGGGTGCAGATTTCCCCGCTTTAAATGCGGGGAAATTGTCAGAAAAATACAAATCGTATCCCTCCCTGTCTCTGGCGGTAAAAGTTTCTGTTTTGGCGCTGTAAACCAAAACATCTTCCGGCAGCAAAGGCCGGCTTATCCCAATATGCGGTAAAAACATAGGAACCTCCTTTTAAATTGTTTATTAAACCAAAAAAGAACTTCAAAATAGCTTAGTATATATTTTGGCGAATGTCAAATTTGATGTATAATTATGATTAAATTATTTAATATTTTCAAATCATATTGCGCCGGCCGGCCGGTTTTGCAGGATATAAATCTGCATATCAAACCCGGAGAATTTGTTTCCGTGGTCGGGCAGTCCGGTTCCGGCAAAACAACCTTGGTTAAGCTTTTAATCGGCGAAGAGCGCGCCGATAAAGGCAAGGTGGTTCTCGGCGGCTGGGACATTACTCGTTTAAGCCGGCGCGAAGTGCCTTACTTGCGCCGTCAAATTGGGGTTATTTTCCAGGATTTCAAGCTTTTGCCGAAAAAAACTTTATTTGAAAATATTTCCTTTGCTCTGGAGGCTTGCGGCCAAAGCGGGAAGAGAATAAAAAGTATTGTTCCACATGTTTTAAAGATAGTCGGGCTTGAAGATAAAGCTAATCGTTATCCCCATGAAGTTTCCGGAGGGGAAAAACAGCGCGTTGCCATCGCTCGCGCTTTGGTGCATAGCCCGAAAGTTCTTTTGGCCGATGAGCCGACGGGAAACCTCGATGCCATTAACGCCGGAGAAATAACCGACTTGCTTTTGCATATCAACAAATTCGGTACGACAGTGGTACTGGTCAGTCACAATAAAGAAATAATTAACCGTTTAAACAGGCGCGTTATCACTATCGATAACGGAGAAATCGTCAGCGACCGTGAAAACGGGAAATATTTGTTATAATAAATAATTGTTTTTATATGTTTTTTCTTTCATTTTTCAGAGCGATAAAATTCGGCTTTCAAGACGTTACTCGCAATATCTGGCTTTCCGTAGTGACTGTTATTATTTTGATTTTAGCTCTTTTTTCAATCAACATGCTTTTAGTGGTAAAAGTCATTGGCGAAGCGGCGATCGGCGCGGTTAAAAGCAAGATTGATGTGAGTTTGTATATTAAACCTGATGTTGAAGAGGGTGAGATATTAGCTTTAAAGGCCGAACTGTCAAATCTTGATTCAGTAAAAGAGGTGCGTTATATTTCCCGCGAAGAGGCTTTGGAAATATTTAAAGAATACAACACAAGCAATCCGGAAATTTTATCGGCGTTAAGAGAACTAGACAATAATCCCCTGACAGCCACGCTTCTTCTTGCTCCGAAATCTCCAGATAATATTGAAATTTTAACTCATGAGCTTAACAAAATCGAGTCCGATATTGTTGATTATCAAGGTTATTCCACCTATGAATCAATGTTAAAAAAAATAGACGCCGTTACCGATCGAGTAACGCAGGCTGGTTTGATTTTAGCCGGAATTTTTATTTTTATAACATTGATGGTTATATTTAATTCCGTCCGCGTAGCCATTTACACCCATAGTGCGGAAATTTCCATTATGCGGCTCGTGGGAGCTTCAAACGCCTTTATTCATATGCCCTATGTTTTTTCCAGCTTGGTTTATTCTCTGGTTTCCACTATGGCGATAATTTTTTTCTTTTATCCTTTTTTAAGCTTGCTCCAGCCGTATTTGGAAACGTTTTTTGTTGATTACAATATTAATATCGTTGATTATTTTAACAGTCATTTTTTGTTTATTTTCGGCGCGGAGTTTTTGGGAATCGCCTTGGTAAATGTTGCGGCCAGTTATTTTGCCGCCCGCAAATACGCTCAAATTTAAAATATTTTTTAAAGCGGAGGTTTTGCAATCCCGCTTTTTTTATAGATGAAAAAAACTGTTTTAAAAAAAGATTTTTTTCACCGGCCGACTGTCGAGGTGGCAAAGGATCTTTTGGGTAAGTTTTTGGTTAAGAAAAATAAAACAAAAGAAACGGTGGCGATGATAACAGAGGTTGAAGCTTATGACGGTCCGGAAGATAAAGCCTCGCATGCTTCGCGCGGCTTGACGAAGCGCAATGCGCCGATGTTCGGCAAGGCTGGAAATTTTTACGTTTATTTGTGTTATGGGATGTATGAAATGCTTAATGTCGTTACCGGCCCGAAAGATTATCCGGCCGCCGTTCTTTTGCGCGGCGTTGTTGTGTCTTCCCAAGACGGGAAAGAATCTGTTTTGGACGGTCCGGGAAAATTAACTAATTTTTTCAAAATCAGCCGAGATTTTAATAGTCGTCCGGCTGGGAAATCAACCGGGCTTTGGTTTGAAGACCGCGAGGTGAAGGTTTTTGAAGAAAACATCCGAAAGCTTCCGCGCATTGGCGTGGCTTATGCCGGTCCGCATTGGGCGAGAAAACTCTACCGTTTTGTTTTGACAAAATAAAAAAAATACTTTATATTTTAATCAGCGCAATAGAAAGCGCTTTTATTATAGATAATTCAAAATTAGCAAACAGTAATTTTAAAATCGTTTTCGGGGATCGTCCAATGGTAGGACAGCGGCCTTTGAAGCCGTTAATCATGGTTCGAATCCATGTCCCCGAGCCAAGATGGACAAACCGAGTTTAATAGCTCGGTTTTTCCTTTATTTAGGCTCCAATTTGCAGGTTCGAACGCAGGGCTTTCCTGTCGTGCTGAAATAATACCGGCAATTAGAATTGAATATAGCTTTTCGGTAGAAAGACTAAGTTTTTTCTCTTTTAATGTAAGGTTCGAACGGAGCGTTGCGAGTGCTTCTACTTTTTCGTTGTAATCATCGCCTTGGAAAACCTCGGATATTCCAACTGCAAGGCTAAATGCTTTCTTTGCTCTCTCGAGTGCGCTGTTGTCTGCACTGCCCGTTTCAGATAAAGTCCTTGTAATGTTTTCGATCTCGGTTTTAAGAGAGGTTTTCATTTTGAAAAAGTCATCCTCATCGATCGCACCTCTCGTTTTCATTCTGATTAATTCTAAGTATTCCTTTTCTTTAGCTTCTTTTTGTCTGAGCCACGCGTCCTTGCGTTCAAATTCATTTTGTTTGTCATTTTGAGTGAGTTCGCTCAAGTGCTTAATACTCCAATCACGTAGATCCGGAGAAATTTTAAGGTTGCTTTCAAAGTAGCCGGCCAAGTATTCGTCAATATCGCTTTGATATACGCTTCTCTCCGGGCACGTAGGCATTCTCCTCTTTGTACAGTGGTAATAAATGTAGTGCAGGTATTTCGGGCTTTTCATATCAGTAATTTTAGTCTCGCATTTCGGGCAGTGCGTTTTTCCTTTATAAGCAAATTTTGTTTTGCATTCTGAACAGATGAGCTGATGTTTATGTTCAGCTGTTACTGCGCCGCCACAAGTTCCGCATTTTGTTCTGCCAATATAAGGAAATTCATTTTTATTTGTTTTTGGGCGTGGGTTTCCTTTTCCTCCGAGCATTGTTTGTATAAGCCAGTATTGCTCCTCAGTTATCATTCGAGGGACGCTTGCATTTACTTCATACCTCTGACGTTCACCGTCTCCGCCAAGTGCAAAAAAGAAGCCGGCAGGAAAAGGGTCTTTCAATATCAAATGCATATGTGACAGCGCGATCGGGTTTCCTCCCTCTTTGTCACGCTGAATGTTTTTTAATCCAAGTGTGTTTTTGGCATATTCGTGTAGTTTTCGAACCGAGTATTTTCCAGTTAGGAATTCAAGGTAAAGTTGTCTAACAAGTTCAAAACGTTCCGGGTCTGCTTTAATTTTTCTTTGCCCCTTTTTACCGTAGTCGTTTATGTATCCAATTTTAGCTATGCCCGGTGGGAAGCCCATTTCGTATTTTGCCCTGAAACCTCTTTTGACGTTCATTGAAAGGTCTCGAACGAATTGGTTTGCCATTCCGAATTCGACACTCATCATCAAGACGTTATCGGTCGGATAGTAGCTTCTTTCAAAACTTCGAATGTGTTGAATGGCTCCTTGTTGAAGCATCCAGTTAATAGTTCCTCCATCGACAGGGTTACGCGCAAGTCGATCAAGTTTCCAGCAGATTATGCCTTGAGCTTCGCGATTATATACTCGCTGGATCATCTCGTTGAAAATCGGCCGGCCGGGGGCTTTTGCAGACTGCGCCTCTGAAAAGACCCTAACTATTTCTAAGTTTTCAATACGAGCAATTTTTGTCAGTTCCTCGATTTGAGCATCGATTGAAGCGACTTGTTTATCCTCGGCTTCTGATGATTTTCTCGCATAAAGAAAAAACTTTGTTGGTTGTTTTGTTTGGTGTTGTTTATTCATAATTTTGTTTGGTTGTTAATAATTTCTAATTGTTACTACACACTATAAAGACTCAGGTTCGAATAAGTCCAGCCGTCTGTCGACCTTTTATTTTTCAGGCGGTGGCCAAGTTTCTTAAAGAGCCCCCTTTACCCCCACAACATTGCTGTTTAAGGGAGTTCGCCGTGCCTTTGATCCGTTTTCTCTCGGAGGCGACTTGGTTCCAACTCTCACTCGGACTACCTTAGCGTCCGGTGGTATTCTCGATTGCGTTAGGAACGATTAGCTACACCGCAATCGACGACAATGGGTTTTATTTTTCAGTCGTATGGCACTTCTGTTACGCGAAGTCACGTATTCCCATCGCCCCGTGGCTGTTTTATTTTTACAAGCCTCCCACAGGGTTCGCCCCAAGGCTTGAATGCACGAGTATTCCTACTCGCTGGTATTTTGCTCAAGAGCGCAACTCGCTCTTGCCGCAACAGGCGAATTTTTCTTTTCGTCTGCTCTGGCAAGGGCAGTAAGACCCAACCTCGTAAGTTTTAATATAGATACGCCGAGTTCTTTTGCTTCGTCGTCAGACAACAAAACCCCGTAGTCTTTTTCTACGATTTGTTTAAGTTCTGAAATTGTCTGAGTTTTTAATTCCATAAAACAAACAACCCCGGAAGGTGATGGACCGGGGTCGCTTGCAAAATGATGGCCATCACCTTATTTTTTTGATGGCGATTAAAAAACCGCTATCATATTTCTATGGTAGCGGTCCTTAAATTTTTCTACTGCCTCCCTATATGTTTGAAGTTATAGGTACCTATTTATTTTTTGTATTTATCGATGATTTTTTTAATGTAGCCCTCTGAAATTTTATAATTTCCGTTCTCTTTTCTCTGCATTATGTTGCGTATTAAATTTTCTTTAAGGTTTCTAACTTTGTTCTCTGGTCCGAGAATAGTTCTCAACTCTGAATTGGATTTCTTGGCTAATTCAATGATTTGTCTATCCCTGTCTTTGAATTGTATTTTCCTTACACGACTTTCCGGATTATCTCCTTGTTCGCCAAGGACATTTTCTATAGTCTCCCAATTTTTATCAATAAAATCGTGGACGTCTTTTTTGCTTGTATTCCCCAATAATATCAACTTAACGAAGGGTTGTTCTTTTGCAATGTACCAATCCTCAATGTTGCCCTGATTCATTTCTTTTCTATGTGCATAGCGATCAATAAATCCCACATAATCAAGTTGTGTTGTTTTAGTTTTAAGGGTGCCGGTTTCCACATATTCCTGAAATGGTATGAGATAAATTGTTGGTATTCCATACCTTTCCATTGTTGAAAGCATCAAATTATAAAAATAAAGTACGTCGTTTTTCTCATCCCAAAGTCTGCGTTTTTCTTTGTCGCCAAAACCGTTTTTTGGGATTCCGTGTTTCAATCTCAAAACCTGTATTTCGTATTTGAAATCATCGCGGAGTGAGAGTTTATATAAAAGCTCAATAGCCTTGTTTGTTTTATCACCTTTTTCACCTTTCATATTGTTATCAGGCTAACATTTTTTTGTTTGCATAATTATCCAATAAATCCTCAAGTGTTTTCTCTCCACTGTCTTTTGTTGGATAAAAATACACTTCGTTATGTGTCTTGTAGCTGGGGTGTTTCCGGCTCAAATAAAACCGAACCGATGGGCCGTCTCCTTGCAGTATTTTCAACATTAAAATGTCCTCAACAAGGTCGTTGAGGTGATATTTAACGTGATCAATTTTTTCTTTGAATTCATTGTCCTCGCGAAGCCAGCGGTAGAAGGTATCACGACTTATTCCTGTCTGTTCGGAAACAAGGCTGACGCTTGAACCTCCAACCTTTTCAAACATCGCCACAAATTGCTCTTTAGCTTGTCGGGTGCTGTCACGCTCAACTTTCTGAACACAATCGCACACGGGGCCAACAGTGGCCCCACGCGTGGCTAACACGGGTGAAAGGTGCTCAATTTTGTAGGATTTGTCAGATTTCATAGTGAGAATGGCTTATTTGCCTTAACTCTATTATGCCAAAAACTGCCATTTTTGACAACGCGATTTTGAAGGAGTAAAATTAAATCACAAAAGCTAAAAGTTAATTATCGCTATGGACACAAACATCGACAAACTTTTTACAATTGAGGAAGTGGCTAAAATTTTAAGGGTAAGTACGCGTTCCGTTACTCGCTATATTGAAACTGGAAAATTAAAGGCATCAAAAATCGGGGTATGGAGAATAAAGGAAGCCGATTTGAATGCGTTTTTGGAAGACACGAGTAATCAACAAAAGAAACAATAAATTTATGGATAATAAAAGAAATTATAAAGGTTCGTTGCGACTTGATTGGATAAATAAAGACTTGTCGCTTTATTACGAGATCGACGAGAAAGAAAGCAAAGGAGTCCGTCCAGTCTGGGTACCTAAAAATGACATTCGTGTAGCCGAGCCACGTATTTTGAGGTTTGAGAAAAACCACGGTGATGCAACAAGCGAGAATATGCTTATTAAGGGTGATAACCTTTTGGTTCTCAGGAGTTTGGTTGAGATGTTCAAAGGTAGACCCGAAAAAGACAAAATAAAATGTATCTACATTGATCCTCCTTTTAATACTGGCAACGCTTTTTCAAGGTATGATGACAACTTACAACATTCTCAATGGTTAACAATGATGAGAGATCGTTTACATTTATTGAGAAAATTAATGAGAAAAGATGGAGTAATTTTTGTTCACATAGACGATATAGAACAGGGTTATCTAAGAGTTTTAATGGATGAGACGTTTGGGCGTGAAAATTTTATATCACAGATTGCTTGGGAGAGGTCATCGATTGCCGGACTTGGTCAGGGTGGCAAAATGGTTGTTAATGTTACCGAGTATATCCTTGTTTATTCCAGAGAAAAAACCAGCCTAAAAATTAATGATGACTTTGAAGTTAAAAAAGTCTTTGAGTACGAAAAACTTAAGGGTTACAGTCAGGTGCTTGTTAGCGAAGGAAGCAAGAAACTGGTTAAGGAATTTCCATCAAAATCGAATAAAGAACCAGTAAAAATTTTTAAGCACGAAAATTATAAAATTGAGAGGATACCCTTTAAGGAGTTAGAAGAAAGTAAAAAACAATTTAAGGATTTCTATAAAAATAATTTTGATAAAATTTTTCGAACATTTTTAGTTCAAAAAGAAAATAAATTCCAGCACGAATTGATTGATCAAATGGATAGAGCCCTCTACTCAGTTGAATACACTCCAAGCCGAGGGAAAAACGTAAATGTTTTAACGACCAATTATTATCACAAAAAAGAGCTGTGTGGATGGCTTTCGTCAGTAGCCAGTTACGAGAAAGACACTATCTATAAATTTGAAAAGCCAAGTGATTTCTGGACAAAAGAAGATGTGTCAAACGCCGCAAGAGGAGAAGGTGGTATAAAAGGCGAAGATAGAACAAGAAAGCCAGAAAAATTACTCAGCCAGATTATAGGGATGTCGACAAAAAAGGACGACATTGTTTTGGATACTTTTGCGTTTAGTGGAACCACGGGTGCGGTGGCGCATAAAATGGGGCGACGCTGGTTAATGGTAGAAATGGGACGACAAGCCGAGGAATTAGTTATTCCTCGTATGCAAAAAGTTATAAACGGAAGCGATCAAGCTGGGATAAGTAAAGATGTTAATTGGCAAGGTGGTGGTGGTTTCAAATACTACAAACTCGGCGAAAGTTTAATAAATGAACAGGATATGAATTGGATTTTGAAAGCCGAGGAAATGGCCGAGGCGGTCTTTTTACATTTTCAATACAAGCCAGAGGAAGCTGACTGGTTGAAAAAGGAAGGTATGTATTTAGGCAAACATCAATCGGCGCGTTATCATTTTGCACTTACCTTTGCTTCGCGTGATATAAAAACGTTAGATGAGGGGCTTTATGAGAAAATTGTTGCCGGCTTAGAGAAAGAGAAATTTAAGCATTTAACAATTTTTACAAATGTCGCCGTTGCGGTTCCCCCGGAGGCACTTGATGAGCGCGTACTTATTAAGAAAATTCCGGCCGCCATTCTAAGAGAATACAACTTATTATGAAAAACAATAAACAAAAAACATTCTACGATTTAGTGAGTCAAGACCAGCAATATAAAATTGCGGTTGGCTCAGCTTCACCGAAGACAATCGATAATTTTGACAAGACTCAGCAATTGCTTAAATTTCCATTACGCCCCTACCAAATGGAGGCAATGGGTGCATTTCAGCTTTTTGAAAAAGACCGTTTTGATAGTCGGAGTTTGAAAGCGAAAACGATCCAAGAAAGCAAAGACGACGAGGGTAAATTGGTGCAGTGGAGCAAGGTTGGATTTGAGATGGCAACGGGGTCTGGCAAGACTTTGCTTATGGGTGCAACGATTTTGGATTTGTGGCACAAAGGACACAAGGACTTTCTTATTTTAACACCAAATACTATTTTGTTTGACAAGACAATAGAAAATTTTACACCTCGCGCTGTTAAAAGTATTTTTGGCGATGGTTGGAATTTATCTTATAACTTGGTGACAGGAAACTCATACCGTGACAAAACCTGCAATTATGAAGACGAAAAAGACATTTCCTTTTATGTGTTCAATATGCAGAAATTTTATGATAAAGGAACCTCGATCACGCAAAAAGATAGCGAAGATACAATGAAGGGTGTCCCTTATGTAAGGAGACCGCTTGAGGAGTCAGTCTGGCGAGATAAAAGCGGAAATCATACAATTTCTTTTGTAGAATTTTTGCGTGAACGACGTCCAGTTATTATTTCGGACGAAGCACATCACTATCAGCAAAAGAAAACTACAGAAGCAATTTTTGAGTTCTTACCAAGTATTGTACTTGAGTTTACTGCCACCTCCATTGAAAAGGGTGACGGTGATGACGTTGGACAGAATAACCTTTATAAGTATCCAATGCAGAGGTATATCACTGAGGGATATGGTAAAAGGATTTTTGCCGTTGGCTGTGGTACAAGCGATGAAAAAACAACGGATGAAGTAACGGATAGTGACAAGCAAAAGTTGATATGGGGTATGCTAATTCACCTACTGAAAGATGAAGCTCTTGCGGCAGTTCACGCCCCGGTTAAAAAATCAATGTTGCTTACAAAGGCGCGCTCAATAAAACACGCCGATCTCATTGATGTTTATTTGAAAAATTGGCCGGACGCTGTTTCTGGTGAGCTTGATGATGTTTTGGAACAAGTAAATCGAGAAGGTACTGATATCGCTAAAATAATAAGACAAAACATACCAAAAAGTAAGGCCGAGTTAATTAAAAAATTAAAGCGTGTTGCTAATTCCGTATTTACTATCCACAGCGAAAATAAGAGCGAAGAAGAAACTTGGACGGAGTATCAAACTCTTGATGACAATAAATCGGAAATCGTAAATCAAGTTCGTGTATTTACCGAAGGTGTAGATTATGACAATTTTTATACTATCGTTGTGTTGGGAGACACGGTTGAAAAAGTTGGTTTAGCCGCCGCCCAGCTTATTGGACGAGGCCTGAGGCTTTACAAAGAAAAACGAGAGTTTGACATATTGGAGCACGACTTAAAAGAACAAAGCGAAATTTTGCATATTGTTTGCGAGCGTGGCCGTCGCTTTGATCAGATTGTGCAAGAAATAAGAGAAAAACTCGACTTGTCGCAAGCAAGTATTGAAATTCCAACCGAAGAAGAAGACCGCGACAACAAGGTTAATAAAAAAATCATTGACGATTACGAAATACCAATTTTACAAATAAAACCATTTGCCACTGGCAAAAGTTTTGAAGACGTACTTAAGGATAAAACATTGAGTATTGATGCTTTTTTGAGCGAGGTGTGTAGTGTTTTGAAAGGAGACAAAGTATTAAAGCCAGAAGTCATAGCCGCCGTTGATTACGCAGAAATAACAAGAGCTGATATTGAATTACAAAAAGATAAACCGACTACTACTCGCCGAACAATAACGCTGTCAAAAGAAGACATATCACGTTGGGCTTGGAATTTTGTTGAAGAGGTTGGACCGTTTATAGGCAATAATTCAATTGGTACAGTAAAAAATTTGATTGATAAAATTATAAATGCTGGTATTCAGGTTGACACTGCTTACGCGATTGACTACAAGAAAGCACTCAAGGCATTAAAGAAAAGTATAATTGAATTTTATGGCAAAAAATCATTTGAGTTAATGTTTAATAGTCGATTCACTTTCAGAAAAAAGAACGTTAAGGATGTTTTTGTTGATGGCAAAGTAACCGTGCGAAAACGTGACGGCAAGGCAATAAACCTTATTCCGTCGTATCAAGAAATGAGCTCACACCAACAACAAAAAGGTATTATTGTCGAGGGCTATCAGCACGCCATTAAGCCGTATGTAAAATTTGATAGTCCACCAGAGAAATTAGTTGCAGACGCGCTGGAGCATTTGTGTGCTATTGATAAAAAGAAAAAGAGTTTTTGGGTTAGAAACGAGCCAAGGACAGAGTATCCGGTTGAAGTAAAGCCGGCGCCATTTTACCCAGACTTCCTCGCATTCATTGATGGCAAATGGATAATCGTTGATGTAAAAGGCAAACACCTTGCCGAGGCAAAGCAAATTGATGATCGCAAAAAAGCATTAAAACTATTGGAAAAAGAAGGTGGCATCACCACTTTTTTCCTTGTTGATAAGGTAATGGAGAAAAAAGGATTTAGCGCGGCCACAATTTCCAGTGTAAAGGATTTTGAGGGTTTTGATGAATTGAGGCACGAGGATCTCGGACTTGAGGAGTTTACTAACGGCGCCGTTCCGAATTTGTTTGATAAATAAACCTATGAATTCATTTAAGGATATCGCCTATATAATTTTGAAAGAAGCTGGTAAATCACTTCACAGTAATGAAATAACCAAGCTCGCGCTTAAGCGTGGCCTTGAAACTGCTGGGCAAACCCCTGAGCTGACAATGAAGGCAGTGCTTTTGAGGGACATAAATAATAAAGGCGAATTGTCGCAATTTAAGAAAACCGGACCAAGCCTTTTTGCTGTAAATGATAAAAAAGTGGAAATTGAGGAAGAGGCTAAGTCTGATCGGGTCATTGATGAGCTTGAGATTGAGGAAGAGAAAGAAGTTGAAGGCGGTTATATCGGCAAAGCCGGAGAGCACGCTGTCCTTTCAGAGTTGCTTTTCAGGGGCTATAACGCCGCGTTGATGTCTGTCGATGTTGGTGTGGATATAATGGCCAGCAAGAACAATGAGACGTTTAACATTCAGGTAAAAACGAGGAATATCAGCAAAAAGTATGATGCTTTTCATTTTAATTTGAGGATCATCTCTTTTGAAAGGCACAATGCCGGCCGAACTTTTTACATTTTTATTCTGCGCGAAAACGGCAAGTTGGACTATGTTATTTTACCGCTCCACGAAATTGAAAAATCAATCGAGGAGGAGTTTATTCACGTTGTCGGTAACGGAAAGCTCTACCGTATAACAATCAAAAAACGAGACGGTAAAATTTATTTAGGCCGAAAAGAAAATGACGTTTCCTACTACCTGAACAGGTGGGATGCAATAAAATAATTATGGACTTATTTTTCTCTGACCATTTTAAGGTAAAAAGAAACGATCTCGATAAATACGGAGCGTTTAACATTTCGTTAGTTTCTGACCTCCCTCTTTTTATTGATCCGTTTCTGCTTTTTAATAGTAAGAAGAAAAAATACAAGGAGCTACACGAAAGCATTATCAAATACCTTGTCTTTCTTAAAGACAAATCAGCCTCTCAAACAATTGATTCCGGGGCATTGAAGGCGTGGTATGTTTTTAAGGAAGTTGAGCAAAATTGGCTCGGCTTTTCTTTAGTTGGCAACAAAGGCAGTGCCCTCGGTATGGACTTTGGCCGAGCGCTGAATGAAAATTTATATAAACTCTTTCAGAATTTTGGCACTGAAAAGAAAAAGAAAATCGCAGGTGGTAGTCATTTGGAAAAACTTTGTTTAATACGAGATGGAGTTGGGCGCGACAACATAAGTGATTTTACGACAAATCTGATAAAGGAATTTTTACTTGAATATACACAAGCCTTTGCACAGAAACACATCGATGCAAATTTGAGAGACAAGTTTAGGATTCCCAAAACCCGTTTTAATTATTCAACAGAAACGTGGGAAGAAGCGGAGTTTGACCTGCCGAAATTTAATAATGATTTCGTGCTTTTGACTCCAAAGGAATTACTGACAAAAGACGAAACTTGGATAAACAAGGCCGATCTGTATGAACATTTTGATCACATACCGAATGCAATCCCAGACGATCAACTACGTTCTCAAATTAATAACTATTTTTTGAGCCGAATTCCTCGAGACCCAAAGAAAAAGAAAGAGCCTACACAAAAGGAAAAGGCCAAGGCCGCTTTGGAAACCTTATACCAATACCCAGAATTGATTGATTACTATATCAAGCAAAAAGAGGAAACTGGCGAACAGGCCGAAAGCATAAGCAGTGAGAAAGTTTCGACCTCGGAAAACCTCTACGTAAACAATGTTAAGCAGTTTATACCAGAGTTAGAAAAAACTGAATTTTATGCCTCTGCTCCGAATAGTTTTGAGGAGGCAAAGAAAAAAATAGGCATTTTAAAGGAATTTATTGAAAACAATGATGGCTACAAGCTGTTTTATGTTGGCAAAGAAAAAGTAAAAAACGAGCACGACTTACACCTACTTTTTGGCTTGGTTTGCCACCGATCAACAACTTTTGATGTAAATCGCGAACCCAACAATGGGCGCGGACCGGTTGATTTCAAAATTTCAAAAGGGAGCGCCGATAAAACCTTGGTTGAGTTCAAACTGGCTGGAAATAAAAAATTGGAGCAAAACCTCAAAAAACAGGTTGAAATTTACGAAAAAGCCAACGGCACAAAGTTATCATTTAAGGTTATCGTGTATTTTTCAAAGGCCGAATATGAGAGGGTTGTCGAAATACTAAACCGGCTAAAATTGAACGGGAAAGAGAATGTTATCTTGATAGACGCCCGATTAGACAATAAGGTTTCAGCCTCTAATGTGAAGTAAATTGACCCTGCGGATACTCCAAACAATAAGTTCGGATGTCATCAATCAGGCGGAGCCAAACACAACGAAGCAAACTCTTTTTCCCCGCCCAAAGAAAGTTTTCAGCGAACCTTTGAAATTATTCTGCCAAATTTAATCCACAAAGTGAGAACTGGCCTGCCAAAGGCAGGACGAAAAAAGAAATTTTTAAAAAGGCCACATTTAGGGGGGGCAACCCCCCCCAAAAAAAGAGGGCGGGCAAAAATTCCTTTTGGTTGGTTTTCCATGAAATACTGGGAGAGGGTCGTCATGGATGAACTAAGAAGAAGGGTCGAGAGATAGAAACATTAGCAATCAGAAAAAATTAATTAAATAATTGGTATAAACGATTACGTTTATGAAAGGTGAGGCGACATCAAAAAATAACTCAAAAACATACTTGCAGATACTAACATCCGCAATTTTGCTGTTTGTTTTTTATAAATTAGGCTTCTCATTCTATTTTATTATCGGAATGGGAATTTTTATTTTATTGCTCGTTTTATTGAAGGGTAAACTCTTTAACAAGTTGGACGCCTTTTTGACCGCTAAATTGCCGTTTCTTTCCAAGCAGAGTCCTCGCGTCAAAAAAATAATTATAGTAATCACTTTTGTCCTCGCATATATCATATTGAAACAAATTATCTTTTTTATTTTGTCGCAATTCGGGATAGACGTTCAGAAGATGATATTGGATAGCGTTAATAACCATTAAATATAAAAAATATGGCTGACAATAAAAAAACAAAAGTAGTGATGCAGAACACGATCAGCTTGGACGGTTCATTTATCAACTTTGAAACGTCTCAGGAAGTGATGGGTTTGCATTATCAGATCGTGGGCAGTTTCGGCAAGGCTCTTTATCTATTCGGTTCAAATACTGCCAAGGTCGCGATAGAAATGTTTGGCGGATTAACACCAGAAACAGAGAATGATTTTAAGAAGCCGTAAAAAAGCGAAGACTTGTCATGTTGGGTTGTCGTAGATTCGGAAGCCGTTCTTAAGGGGAAATTACATTTTTACCGCCGATCGGAATATTGTCGGGACATAATCGTTTTGGTCTCAGAAAGTACTGATAAGAGTTATTTGGATTATTTAAAGGAAAGAGAATATAATTTTGTGGTTGCCGGAGAGAAACAGGTAGACTTAAAGAAATCTTTTGACATTTTATCCGACAGATATGAGATGGGCACCATTTTAGTGGATTCGGGGCGCGGCCTGACCAATACCATGCTTAATCAGGGATTGGTGGACGAAATTAGCTTGCTTGTTTTGCCTGTTATCGTGGGGGAAAAATCAGAAAATTTATTCAGTAACGTTACAAAACAGTTAAAACTAACCGGACTTAAAGAAAGGACTTTTCCCGGAGGATACGTTCATCTGCACTACAAGATTGATAAATAAAATTGATAAAGAAATAATATATACCAAAGGAAATCGCTAAAAAAATTAAGAAATAAATTAATTATATGGATTGTATTTTTTGTAAAATCATCGCTGGTGAAATTCCGGCTACTAAAATTTACGAAGACGACAAATGCCTGGCTTTTTTGGACATCAAACCGGTTAATCCCGGGCATGTTTTGTTAATACCGAAAAAGCATTTCCCGACCATGGCGGAAACTCCGGATGGCTTAACAGCTTACATTTATGTAAAAGCTAAAGAATTGATGCCAAAGATAAAAATAGCCATGAAGGCGGATTTTGTCGTCTTATCAGTTGTCGGGACTGATGTTCCGCACTTTCATATTCACTTGATTCCGCGCTATTTTAGCGACGGGTTGGCCGGTTTTTGGCCGGCAAAAAAATATCAAGAAGGGGAAATGGCCGCCGTTGCCGAGAAGATTAGAGCCGAAATTTAAACTTCCGGCTTGTTTTTAAAAGAAAAGTGCTTTTAGCCGCGGTTTTTTTATGGTATAATAAAACCATTAATATTTAATATTATTTATTTATGTTAAAAAACGTTTTTATAATTGAGGATGATATTAATATCGCTAAAGGTTTGCAAGCCAACCTTAATTCTTTGGGTTTTGAGGCTGAAACGAATCCTGGCGGAGAAACCGAGGCGGAAGATTTGGTTATGGAAATTAGAAAGGCCGACGCCGACATTGTTATTCTTGATCTAATCTTGCCGAAGATAGACGGTTTTGAAATAATCAAAGCCATCAGGGCTGATGAAGAAATCAGCGATATTTATATTTTTGTTTTCACTGATGTGTCTGACGAGGATTCCCGCGCTCGTGGCTTGTCAGTCGGCGCCAATCAATATTTTTTAAAGAATGATTTTTCCGTCTCAGAATTTGCCGAGAAAGTAAAAAAGATTATGGAAAATCGCGAGGCGATGGAAGAAGCCAGTAATACTTATCAAATCTAAAGTTCCCGTTTTATTATCAAAATTTTCTAAATAAAAAATGAAAAAATTTTTTTCTAAGGGAAGAAAAATCAAAATCGGTTTTTTAGCCGCCGGAATTTTAATAGTTTTGGCCGCGGTTTTTTTATCGTTCAACAAAAAAGAAGTTTTAAATTATGAAACAGCCAAAGTTGAAAAGCACGATTTGGTTCAAACTGTTAAGGAAGTCGGCGCGGTAAAATCAGCCGAAGAAATAAAATTAAGCTTCCCGTTTTCCGGGAAATTAGCTAATAAATTCGTGAATCTCGGCGATGTTATTTTAAAAGATCAAGTAATCGCCGAATTGGATTATTCGGCCGTCCTAATTGAAAAAACCAATGCCGAATCAAATTTGTCGGCCGCTCGAGCCGGCCTAAACAAGCTGTTGGCCGGAGCTTCTAAAAATGAGATTTCGGTGGTTGAGGCTCAAGTTTCTCAAGCGCAAAAAGCTTATGACGCGGCCGTGGATAATTTAAATAAGATTAATAAAACCGTGGCTGAAGAAATTCGCCAGGCGGAAAAAAATCTCGAAGATTTGGTTGACGGCGGCGACAGCACAATAACCACTTACGAAGCTTCCTTGACATCCGCTAAAACAGGTTTGCAAAATGCCCGAGCGACATATCAGAAAGTTATTGATAATGCGGTGGAGATAGGACTTGTTGATGCCGGTGCTAAACTCTCGGTTGGAAATACTGCGTTGGATAATGTCGGCAAGATGCTTTCCGATGATGATATTAAAGATACTTTAAGCGCTAAAAATAAAAATTATTTGAATAATGTAAGGTCGGGGCACACTGAAGCCGAAGAACTTTATTTAACGGCGGCCGATTCATTGAACAACGCTCTTGTTGATGAAAAAAAAGCAATAGTTGAAAAGGCCCTGGACGATATTTTAGCTTTTTTAAAAAAAACCTCCTATGTTTTAGACAATTCTTATGTTGCTTTGGAATACAGTACAATGGAACAAACATCTCTGGATTATTATAAAAATATCATCAGTACGCAAATTACTTATAACAATTCGGCTATTTCAATTATTCAGGTCGATCAGCAGTCTTTAGATAGCGCTTATTTGTCTTATGATACGAATATTTCGACTGCTCAAAATTCTTTAAATCAAGCGCAAGCTTCTTTTGACAACGCCTTGCTTTCAGCGCAGAATAATTTGTCTAGCGTCCGCTTAAGCGGAGAATCGCGCTTAGCCTCGGCTGATTCTGGTGTTAAAAATTCCAAAGAAGCTTTAGAGGTTGCTCGCCGCCAATTAAGTCAATTGAAATCTCCGGCGCGGAGCGAAGATGTTGCTTTGTCTCAAGCTAATGTCGACCAGGCGCAGGCCGCTTTGGATTTGGTTAATAGAAAGATCGACGATAGTTTATTGAAATCACCGATAAACGGCAAGTTAGTCCGCTCGGTTTATGAAATCGGCGAGCAAATTTCGGCTGGTCAAACCGCTTTCGCCGTTTTGAAAGAAAATAGTTTTGAAATAGAAGTTGATATTTCCGAATCCGATATTGCGAAAATAGAAGTTGGAAATCAGGCGGAAATCACCTTGGACGCTTTTGGCGATGAGCGGAAAATAAAAGGGAGCGTTATATTTATAGAACCGGCGGAAACCGTAATTCAAGAAGTAGTTTATTACAAGGTAAAAGTGAGTTTTTCAGAGGATAATGAGAGTAAGACAATGTCGCAAGTAAAATCCGGGATGACTGCTAATGTTAAAATTTATACTGGCAGCCGCAATAATGTCTTAGCAGTTCCTGAAAGAGCCATTATAGAAAAATCCAGTAAAAAAATCGTCCGCATTTTGCGGAGCGGTTCTTTGGTTGAGGCAGTGGTGGAGACCGGCTTGCGCGGTGACGACGGCTTGATTGAATTGATTTCTGGGGCTAAAGAAGGCGATGAAATAGTCGTTTATATTAAGAATTCCAAATAAATAGAGCATTTCAATTTTATAAAATTCCGGTTTAGCGCCGGTTTTTTGATTATAATATTTTTGAAAAACGCTGACACCTGCGCTTTTTTGTGATATAATTTACAAAGATGATGAAAAATATTTTTAAAATAATTATTTTATTTGCGATTGCCGCTGTTTTCTGGCTTTTTTTCGCTTACGATTCGGCCAAAAACAAGCCCTTGGATGAAAATGGCAAAACTAAAATATTCACAATTGAAACAGGGCAATCGGTCAAGGACGTTTCTTCGGCTTTAAAAAAAGAAGAATTGATTAAATCTGATTTTTTCTTTCGTTTTTTGGCCGGCAAAAACAATGATGATAAAAATATCAAGGCTGGAGTTTACGAATTAAGCGCGGCTATGTCAGCTAAAGAAATTTTGGAAATAATTTCTTTGGGAAAAAGTCTGAATGAGGAACAAGAAGTGACTGTTATTCCCGGATGGACTCGGCGAAATTTGGCGGCTAAAGTTGAAGAGTGGGGGTTGGCGTCCGACGCCGATTTTTATTCTTTAGCCGGAGAACCGCTTAAAGAATGTTTAAAGAATTCCCCGAAAATAAAAGATTATTCCGAGTCGTTTGATTTTTTATTCGACAAGCCGGATTGCCGCGGATTGGAAGGGTATCTTTTCCCCGACACTTATCGTTTGTATAAAAATGCTTCCGCTGACGATTTAATTGTTAAAATGTTAGAAAATTTTGACAATAAGCTTGCGCCTCAAATGCGCGATGACATAGAAAAACAAGACAAGACTATTTATGAAATAATCACTATGGCCTCTATTATAGAGAAAGAAGTTCGGAGTGAAAAAGATATGAAGATTGTATCTGGTATTTTTTGGAATCGTCTGAAAAAAAACCAAGGGCTGGAGTCTTGCGCTACATTGGCCTATATTCTCGGCGTCAACAAGGCGATTTATTCTTTGGAAGACACTCAGATAGATTCTCCTTATAATACTTATCGCTATAAAGGGTTGCCCCCCGGTCCGATTTCCAATCCGGGGTTGGCGGCGATTGCCGCCGCAATTTATCCGGCCGAAACCAATTATTTTTATTTTCTTTCCCGATCTGATAACGGTGAAACGGTTTTTTCCGAGACTTATGAAGAGCATTTGCGCAATAAAGAAAAATATCTCAAATAAATTTGTCTTTATGAAAATCAGAGAAAATTTCAATCAAACAGGCAGCGGTTATTTGAAGTTAATTTTATTTTTTACCGGCCTTGTTCTTGTGATTTTTTTTATTTTTTTTGCCATTCAATTCATCCGGAAACAAAAGTCCTTAACTGAAGAAATAAAAAACGGCCAAGAGGAAAATATTTCCGCCGAAGCGGAAAACAAAGAGTCTTTTTTGCCGCCGGCCGGAGAAGGCGAGGGGGTTAATGCTTCTTCAACTGAACAATCCAAAGAAACAGCTGAAAAATATTATCCGGGAGATTTTTACGAAAATCCGCCATTGCCGGATAATTTTTCCGATTCTTATTCTTTGCCGCTGAATGTCAAAACCGATGTTGTCAATTATTATGACTTTTCCAGAAAAATAGACATAGATAAGGTTTTGCCAGATTTAAATTCCCAGGGGTTTGCTATTATCGACAGCCCTTTTTCTTCCGCCGAAAATTTCTACGACACTTATGCCGCTTTAAACGACCGCCAAATTCCGCCGCTGATTACGGTCGATTTTCTAACCTATTATTATCAAAATATAATAAAATCGGTTTATAAGAAGATTGAAAGCGCAGTTTTTTATGATTCGCTCTGGGAGACGAATAAAAAACTTTATGAAACGGCCAGGATTAGATATGAAAAAAAACTTTCCGAAGCCGGTTTATCCAATGATATTTCCCTGGAAGGGGCTCGCCGAGAATTGTCTTTTTTGGCGGTTTCTCTTTATCTTTTACAGCCGGCTAAAGATCAGATTGGCGGCGCTTCGGCTTTGGATGGCAATGGAAAATTCTCCGAATCTGAGGCGGAAAATTTTTCTTTTTCTTTACCGGATTATTTAGAAGATGATGTCTTTTCTGAAATAGCTTTGATTCGCGGCGCCGATCAATCGGTTAAATCCTCGGTTTTTTTATATGAAAAAGATTATTCGGTTTTTGATGTACCGGAAGAATATCAAGCCAACGCTCGTTTAAAAAATTTCTATTTGGCATCGCTTTGGCTGAATTCCGTTTGGCCGCTTTACCCCAAGAGCGATAACTGTCCCGATTGTCTTTTGGACAAAGAAGATTGGCGCGTCAACTTTTATGCCGCGCTGCTTTTGTCCGACGATTTGGCCTCTTCGCAAGATTTGAAAAATAGCTGGGCGCAGATTTATAAAATTAAATCCTTTTTCGCTGGTTTGCGAAGCGATTTTAATTATTTGCATTATCGTGAAGCCTTGGATAAAGTTTTTGGTTCTGGCGTTAGAGCGGAAGATGGCTTGTCCGTGGAAAATATTGATAATTATCTGGTTTCTTTGTCCGCGGAGATGGGGGAAGCGGAGTTTCCATTGGTTGAAGGAGGCCGAAACAAGGATTTGCCGGCGGAAAAACCTTATATCGGTTTGAGAATGTTGGCGGAGGCGCAATGGCCGAGTGTTTATATTTTTAGCCGGCTAACGGCCACTTCAACCGGCAATTATTTGGGGAAGCCGGAAGCGGCGGTGAATATTGCTACAGCTTGCACCGAGAAAAAAATAACCACTCGTTGCGCGGTTTCGGGTTTTGATATGATTAATTTTGCCGTAGACGGCGGTTACTCCAATTCTTATATATCCTCAAACACTGATTATGAATTTTATTCGGAAAGAATGGATTCTTTAAAGAAAGAAATTTCTGAATTTACTCCTGTTTCCTGGCATAATAATTTTTTCTGGGCGACATTAGATGTTATTAGAAAGAATTATGCCGCGCCGGTCAGCTCCCTGCCTGCTTTCGCCGCTTCAGACGCTTTTCGCCAAAAAGATCTTTATTGGGCTTTATCCTCTTGGGTTAATTTTCAGCTGCCGCCAGACAATTTTGTTTTAAACGAAAATACCTCTTCTCGGTTAAACAGCGACAGTAAAGAAAATAAACTGATTTCTTACGCTTATATAGAACCTAACCAAACGATAGTTTCAGAATTATCGGCTAACGCCGGAATGCTTTTTGACTATTTAACAGCCTTAAAAATCGGCGATCAAGCCGGAGCGGCTCTATATGATTTGAAAAATTTGAAAGATAATCTTAGTTCCGCCGCGATGATTGTAAAAAAAGAAGCGGCTGGCGAAGATTTATCAGAAGATGATTATAAATTTATTTCTAACCTTTATCAGGGTTTTTCGGTTGAAAAAAAAGGAGATAAAATTTTAACAATTTACCAGGGTCGAAAGATGGAAGAGAACTTAGAGGGTGTTAAAATATTGCTCGTTATTTATTCTAAGAAAGGGGGAAAAATAATCGCCGCCGGCCCCATCTTTAATTATAAAGAAAATCGATGAAAAAATTTCTAACAATTTTCGCGCTGTTGTTTTTTCTTATCCAACCGGCCCAGGCGGATAAAATTGACTCCGATGGCGACGGCATCAACGATTATGATGAAACAGAGATTTATCACACCGATCCGAACAACCCCGACACTGACGGCGACGGCTATAGCGACAAAGAAGAATTAATCAACGGTTTTTCGCCTTGGGAAAAGACTGCCGAAAAAATGGAGGAAACCGATTTTGACAATGACGGTTTAAGCGACCGGATGGAATTGAATTTTCACATTAATCCGACAACCGCTGATACGGATGGTGATGGTTATAATGACGGAGAGGAAATAAAAGCTGGGTATAATCCGGCCAGCTCTACGCCGGTGAAATTGCCCAAAAAGATAGAAATAAATTTAGCCAAGCAGGAATTATCTTATTTTTTGGGCGGCGTTAGAATCGGGAAATTTATTATTTCTTCCGGGGTTAATAATACCACTCCCCAAGGAACTTTTTATATCGCCAATAAAATACCGAACGCTTGGTCAAGCTACGGTTTGTGGATGCCGTATTGGCTGGGATTAAAAGGACAGCGTTTCGGTCTACACGAATTGCCGTATTGGCCGGATGGCCGCCGCGAAGGGGAATCCAGTTTGGGGCATCCGGCTTCGCATGGCTGCGTTCGGATGGGGCGCAACGGCGAGGCTGAAACTCTTTATAATTGGGCGGAAATTGGCACTCCGGTAATAATTAATTAAAATTGGCTTACTTTAGGATAAAACTTGACTTTATAAAAAAGATGTGGCAAAATCAAATTGTCGCATATTTTTTAAAAATTAAACACTTTAATATATTAATATGTATACACAAAAAGTTTTGGATCATTTTAAAAACCCCCATAATCAGGGAGTTATGATAGATGCTGACGCGATCGGACAGCAAGGTAATCCGGTTTGCGGGGATGTTATGAAAATTTATCTAAAAATAAAAGAGAATATTATAGAAGACGTAAAGTTTGAAACTTTAGGTTGTGCGGCGGCGGTGGCGGTTTCTTCCGATTTGACCGATATGGTCAAAGGCAAAACTTTGGAAGAAGCTTTGGCCGTAACTAAAGATGATATAGTCAATGATTTGGGCGGTTTGCCGCCGGTTAAAATTCATTGTTCAATGCTTGGGGTTGATGCTCTTTATAAAGCCATTGAAAATTATAAAAATAAAAAATAATATTAAAATCATCTAAATAATAATTAATATTAAATAGTTTAAAATTATGATAGAAGCTGAAACAGGAAAAAGCATTGACGATAGAATTAAGGATTCTTTAAAGTCTGTCCGGCCCAGCTTGCAGGCTGATGGCGGCGACGTAGAATATGTCGGTTTTGACGAAAAAACCGGTACGGCTAAATTGCGTTTGGTCGGAATGTGTTCACATTGCCCGATGGCGCAAATGACTTTAGAACAAGGGATTGGGGAGGTTTTAAAGAAAGAAGTTTCAGAAGTGAAAAAAGTGGCCAATGTATAATTAAATTTTGTTTGTCATTCCCGCGAAAGCGGGAATCCAGTGTTCTTGCAATGAACTTCTATATTCTCGCTTTCGCGGGAATGACATAAAGTATTTTATGGTTTATCTTGATCATAGTGCAACTACGCCAATTGATAGTAGAGTACTCAAGGCGATGTTGCCATATTTTGAGAAAGATTTTGGCAACCCGTCTTCCATTCATTCTTTCGGACAGAAAGCTTTGGCCGGAGTTGATAAAGCCCGCGAACAAGCGGCTGATTTTTTGAATTGCGAATCTTCGGAAATAATTTTCACTTCCGGCGCGACAGAGTCTGACAATTTGGCTTTGCACGGAGTAATAAAAGCGGCGATGGCGGCCGGTGTAAAAAAACCGCACTTGATAATTTCTTCCGTAGAACATGATGCCGTAATGGAGCCGGCGCGCGAACTGGAAAACGAGGGTGTTGAAATTACCCGTTTAAAAGTCGATATAACCGGACGAGTAAATTTGCCTGATTTGGAAAAATCCATAAAAGAAAATACGGTTTTAGTTTCGATAATGTATGTGAATAGCGAAGTCGGGATAATACAGCCGATCAGGGAAATCGGAAAAATTATTAAAAAAATAAATGAAAAAAGATTTTCCGTTTGGCAGAAAGAGAGTGCCGCCGAAAAGATTTTAAAACCGCGTAAAATTTATTTTCATACCGATGCCGTGCAGGCGGCTAATTTTTGCGATTGCGATGTAAAAAAACTCGGCGTCGATTTACTGTCTTTGTCCGGCCACAAAATTTACAGTACAAAAGGGGTCGGTTTGCTTTTTGTGAGGAAGGGTGCAGAAATCAAACCTCTGGTTTTTGGCGGACATCAGGAAAGGAGTTTGCGTTCCGGAACTTTAAATGTTTCCGGCATCGTCGGTCTGGGAAAAGCTTTATCTTTGATAACTCCGGTTTCTCGCGAAAAAAATAATAAAAAAATTTCCGATTTGCGTAATTATTTGGTTGAAGGAATTTTGAAAAATATTCCAGACGCAACATTAAACACTGACAGAGAAAATTCCTCCCCGTCTCATGCGCATTTTACTTTCCGCGGTGCCGAGGGTGAATCGATTTTGATTTCTTTAGATTTTGAGGGAATCGCCGTTTCTACCGGTTCGGCCTGCGCTTCGCATTCTTTAACCGGTTCGCACGTTCTCTCGGCTATGGGGGTTTCCGAGGAAAATTCCAATTACGCCATTCGTTTTACTCTGGGAAAAAATAATACCAAGGAAGACGTTAAAAAAGTTTTAACTGTTTTGCCGCCGATAATAGAAAGATTAAGAAAGATGAACCCGCTTTATAAGAAATAATTTTCAATGTTCAATTTACAATTTTCAAATAATGAATAAATTTTAAATTTTTTAAAATTGAAAATTGATAATTAAAAATTCTAATGAGAATTTTATATATAATAACCAAAGCCGTAGTGGGCGGCGCGCAAACTTCTGTCTTAAATTTGGCGCGGGAAATGAAGGCGCGCGGGAATGATGTTATTGTTGGCGCCGGCGACGGCAGTTGGCTGCCGGCGGAATTGGCGAAAGAAAATATTTCTTTTCATTACTTCAAAAATTTAAAAAGGACACATAATCCGCTATCGCCGTTTTTTTTTATTACCGAAGTCAGAAGATTTTTAAAAGAAGAAAATTTTGACGTTGTTCATTTCAACAGTTCCAACGCTTTGCCCGGCGCGGTTGGAGTAAAACTGGCAAACAAAAAAATAAAAACTGTTTTTACTTTTAGGGGGATGTCTATACTGGACGAACATTATAAAATTAATCCGATTTTAAGATTTTTATACAGACTTTTTTTTAGATTTTTTCTGTTGTTTGTAGACGAAGCGGTTTTTGTTTCACGGGAGAATTTTGCCAAATTCGGCCGGGGAAGTTTGACAAAGAAGGGGGCTATGATTCACAACGGTCTTAATCCGGCAAAAATTAATTTCCTTCTTAAGGAGCAAGTTTTGGGTTGCTTTCATGAAAAAACAAACTACGATTTTTCCGAAAAATATATTGTCGGTTCCATCGGCCGCTTGGATTATGCCAAAAATTATGAATTTTTAATTAATATTTTTCCGGAAGTTTTAAAAATAAAACCGCGGGCTGTCGCCGTAATAATCGGCGAAGGGCCGGACAGAAAAAAATACGAAATTTTAATTGAAAAAAATAATTTACAAGAAAAAATTTTTTTACTCGGCAACATTGAAAACGGCAGCCGTTATTTAAAGGGTTTTGATGTTTTAGTTTTACCGTCGCGCTATGAAGGCTTGTCGATAACTTTGTTAGAAGCGCTTTTCGCTGGTTTGCCGGTTCTGGCCAGTGCGGTCGGCGGAAACAGCGAGGCAGTATCTTTGCCAAAAGCGGAAATTTATGAATTGGATAATAAAAAAAATTTTTTAGAAAAATTTGAGTTTTTGCAAACTCCGGAGATCTTAAAAGAAATAAAAGAAAAAAACAAGAGGTTGATGGAAAAGTTTGGTCTGGAAAATTCCGCGGATGGTTACGAAAAAATATATAAAAAATAAAATGAAAAAGATTTTACATTTTATAACCGGCGCGGAAAGAGGCGGAGGGGCTGAAAAAATGCTTCTTGGCGTTTTGCCTTTTTTAAGGTCGGCCGAACATGCCGCCTGTGTCTTAAAAGGCCGCGGAGAAATCGGCCGCCAACTGGAAGATGCCGGTGTCAAAGTTTTTTATTTAGAGATGAAAGGCTTCTTGGATTTCGGAGTTATCGGGAGATACAAGAACGTTCTGCAAAATTTTTTTCCGGACATTCAAGTAAATTATCTTATCCATGCCGATGTTTTCGGGCGGATTTTCGCCAAGAAGTTCGGCGTTAAAAGGTTGATTTCATATATTCGCAACCGCCACGTTAAAATCATTTTCAGGCTTTTTGATTTTTTAACTTTACCAGCCGTTGATTATCTTTTGGCAAATAGCCAGGCGGTTTTAGATTTTTACAGAAGGAAATATAAATTTCCTAAAGAAAAATCATCTTTTATAACTAATGGTATTTCTTGGCCGCCGGCCGGTTTTTCCGAATATGAAAAAATCGAGTTTGAAAAAGAATTTTTAATAGATAAAAATGATTTTATTTTGTTGTCGATAGCTAGGCTGCACAAGCAAAAAGATTTGCCTACGCTTTTGCGGGCGGCCGCGGAAATAAAGAAAAGCGGATTCCGGCCATTTAAGCTATTGTTGTGCGGCGCCGGCAAGGAAAGAAAAAAACTGGAAAAATTGGCTGAAAAGCTGGGGTTATCGGCAAATATAATTTTTGCCGGAGTTAAAAAAAATATCTCCCTTGTTTTAAATATCGCGGATGTTTTTATTCTGCCTTCCCTGCACGAAGGCATGAGCAATGCTTTGTTGGAAGCCATGGCCGCCGGGAAGCCTTGCGTGGTTTCGGCGATCCCAGAGAATCTCGAACTTATAAAAAATGAAAAAAACGGCCTGTGCTTTCGTCCGAGGAATTTTTTAGATTTGGCGCAAAAAATAAAAATTATAGCCGCTACACCTTCTTTGGCCGCGACCTTGGGAGAAAAAGCCAGAGAGGATGTTGCGGACTATGATTTGAAAAAAATAATAAAAAAACTCGATGATTTTTTTCAGAATATTTTCAGTGAATAAAAATTAATCAGTTTGTTCTAATAGAAGGAGGACATCTCGAAAAGCGGCGCCGTCGCCGATTTTTAAAACTGAATCGAATCGGCGGTTTTTTTTAATAAAAATTTCGCCCCTAACCTCAGAGCCGGCATTTTGATTGGAGCCGGTTATAAATAAGCCGTTTTCTTCCAGTGAAGATAGAATATTACCGGCTATTTTTTTTAATTCCGTTTTATCAAAATAAGAAGGATTTAAAATATTCATCGCTCTGATTATTTCGAATTTTCCGAAGCTTTTTTTGAAAATATCGTATTCAATAAAATGAAAATTATTTTTTAATTTTTCCGTTGTTCGGACATCTCCGCTTATCAAGGCTATTTTTTCTCTTTTTTTCGGATTGATTTTGAAAAAGATTTTTTGCCAAAAAGGGTTGAGAAAGATTAAGATAAGCAGAAAATTTATCGGATAAAGAAAAATTTTTTTTATTTTGTAAGCCAAAGCCCGTTTGGAAGAATAGCGATTTAGGACAAACGGCGGAAAAACGAATTGCAGAATGTGGCCGCTTAAATCTTTAATTATTTTTTTCTTGCCGTTTTTTTTGTCGGCGAATATTTCCACAAAAATATTTTTATCAGAAGCATAAAAATCAAGAGCGGGAAAAATATCCCCCAGTTTATTGAAAAAGTCCAAAGCGGTTCGGCCGTCCGAGACCGCCAAATCATGAACACGGCAGATTTTTTCCGCTGAAAAATTATTTTTTAAATAAGCCAAAACTTTTTTGTCAAAATTTTCAAATCTTTCCTGATGCGTTTTTTTGTAGGAACCGTCGGCGAAAGAAAAATTTTCCAATATCAATTCTTGAGCGCGCGCGGCTTTTTCTTTTTTTATGGCACCGGCTTCTTTATATAAATAAATTGATACCGCTTGATTTTTTAGCTCTTCTTTCTTGTCTATTTTTAAAATTAATTGGCTAATATTAAATATTCCTTTTTGAAACATAAGTCTTTTATTTTTATATGTTTTATGATAACATAAAACATATAAAAGTACTAATATTAAAGAATGACAATGGAAAAACCAAAAAAAATTTGCTTTGTTTCCTTGTTCGCTTTCGGAGTTTTTAATCCGAAAGCCGATTTAAAATTCGGCGGTTCGGAAGTGCAAATGTATTTTTTGGCCAAAGAGCTCGCCAAAGATTCCAATTTTAAAATTGATTTTATTGTTTTGGATGTCGGTCAGCAAAAAAAAGAGAAATACGGCGGCGTAAAAGTTGTAAAAGCTTATCGGCGCGGCGGCGGTTTTATCAATGCCGTTGCCGGTTTTTTAAAATTAATGGCGGTTTTAAAAAAATCAAATCCGGATATTATTGTTTGCCGAGCCTTCGGCCGCGAGGTCGGGGTAAGCGCTTTGTATGCTAAAATTTTTAGGAAAAAATTAATCTATTCTTTTGCTCACGATAAAGACATTTTTGGCGATTTTTTTAAAGGATTTTCCGGTCAGATATTCAAATTCGGGTTTTTATCGGCTGATTATTATGTTGCCCAATCAGAATATCAATTGAATGAATTTAAAAAAAGATTTAAAAATAAAACTGGCAAGATAGTCGTCATTAA
Source organism: uncultured Gammaproteobacteria bacterium (assembly GCA_964486475.1). Classification (GTDB taxonomy): domain Bacteria; phylum Patescibacteriota; class Patescibacteriia; order Patescibacteriales; family WJLG01; genus JBAZHE01. The sequence goes on from CAZALZ010000003.1 coordinate 41,466, forward strand.
AAACAGCTGGCCGGAAGAAAGTTTTGTTTTTAAAGAAAGAAAATTTATTTTGTGGGTGGGAAGCTCTTCTGTTTTGAAGCGGCCGGAAATTTTTCTGCGTTTGGCGGGAGATTTTCCTGAAGAAAATTTCGTAATGATAATGACCGAGAGCAAAATGAACAAAAAGGCTTGGGAAGAAATTTCGGTCGAGAGCAGGAAGCTTGGCAATCTTTGTCTTTTGAAAAAAGTTTCTTTTGATAAAATCGGCCGCTATTTTTCCCAAGCCAGAATTTTAGTCAGCACTTCGTCATCGGAAGGCTTTCCTAATGTTTTTTTGCAGGCCGGAGCCGCCAAAACGCCGATTTTAAGCTTGAAGGTCAACCCTGACGGATTTATTGAAAAAGAAAAATGCGGCGCGGTTTGTCATGACAATTATGAAGAATTAAAGGCCGGTTTAAAAAAGCTTTTGCGCGAAAAAGAATTTTATAATCAAGCCGCAACAAATTGCTTTAATTATTTTAAGTCTGAGCATAATTTGGAAAAAAATATTATAACCTGGAAAAAAATATTTGAAGAATTGTAATTTTATGAAAGTTTTATACATCAAAAGAACTTTTTCCGACGCGTCTCACCGGGCCAAAGTCAGAAAAATAAAAAATATTTTTTTAAGAAAAATTATTTTGAAGATTTTTTTTCTTTTGAGCGAGGCCAAAAGATTTTTGTTTTTTTCCGGCGTGGACGGATTTTTTGAAGCTGCTTTGCATAATTCCCTGAAAGTGAAAGATGTAAGTTATGATTTCTTCCGAAAAATGAAAAATAAGGACGAGTATGAAATTTTAGTCGTCAATTATCAGGCCCAGGGAAATAACGAAGCTGAGCGCGACAATTTTTTAAAAGAAATAGCCGAAAATTTTTCCGGCCCCAAAGTCTTATTTATTGATCCGGATTTGTCCGAAATAATGCCGGGCGATGATGTTTTGGATAAATACGATTTGATTTTCAAGCGCGAACCATTTAAGGATTTGAATCGCTATAATATTTCCGAGGAAAATAAGCGGAAAATCCGGCCGACTGTTTTATCTTGCGATTTATTCAGAGTGCCGAAAATAAAATTGCCTTTTTTCAAAACGGCCAAGGAAAAATTTGAAAATTTATCGTTGGCCTATGAGAATGATGTTTTTTTTCTGGGCAGAATCGCCGAGAGAAATAATTTAAGGGAAAAAGTTTGGGAAAGGCTGCGAAAAGAAAATTTTAAGCTGGCCGGAGGTTTGATAGAAAAAATCAAAACAATTCCGGAAAATTTAAAAGGGAAAAATCTTTCCCAGCCGGATTTTTTAAAAACCATAAAAAAATCCAAAATAAATTTGGCGGTTGAGGGAATCGGACAATTCACTTTCCGTCATTTGGAAATTTGGGCCATGGGCGGCTTTATGCTTTCATCACCGTCTCTACGGGAAATTTTAACTCCTTTGGGCGCAAAAGAGGGCGTTCATTACGCGGTTTTTGAAGATTTGGATGATATGGTTAAAAAGATAAAATATTATTTGGAGCACGAAGAGGAGCGCGAAAAAATCGCCCGCGCCGGGCAGGAAATGTTTAAGCGCGATTATGACGCGCGCCAACACGGAGATTATATTAAAAATACTTTTGCCGGCTTGCTTGGCGCGAAAAATAAAAAAATCGCCATAATCACCAAAAGATTCCATACCAATCTTTATTATCGGGTTAAAGCTTTGCAGGCTGCCGGTTTTCGGATAAGCTTGATAGTCTGGGGCCGGGAACAGTCGGAGTGCCATGATATTATCAAGCCTTTCGAGATTGGATTTTCCCCATTCTCCAAAAGTTTAAATAAATTAATTGAGAAAATTCCCAATAAAAAAATCGTTAATTTTTTAAAGCACAACCTGCCGTTCGTTGATTTGGAGGAAATTATAAATTACAAAGTTTTATGGAAAAAGCTTAAAGAGGAAAAGCCGGGTGTGGCGTTAGTCAGGGCTTACCCCGGGCTGACTTTTTTTATAATGGCGCTTTTTGCCAAAATTTTTTCCAAAAAAGTTTTTCTTTTCGCCCAGTTGAACAAGCATTACGGCGAAACAACCAGAAAAAAGATTTATCTTTTCTTTCTGAAAAATATATTGCGCGTCAAAGGAATAATAACTCCGCTGGAAAATATTTTGGCCGAGAAAGATCCATTTTTTATTTATGTTCCTTTCGCGATTGAAGCGCCGGATTTCGCCAAGGAGCATTTTCGTTCCGGCCGGATAAATATTTTAAGCATCGGAAAATTCGTCCGGCGCAAAGATCAGCTTTTGCTGCTGGAGGTTGTTAATGAATTGAAAAACAGCTATAATTTATCTCTGACTTTAATCGGCGAAGAAAGAGAAGCGGATCTTTTTCAGGAAATAAAAGATTATATAAAAAATAATAATTTGGAAAAAATCGTTGATATCAGGACTAATTTGCCGTATAAGGAAACTTTGGCCGCTTACAAGGATTTTGATTTGTTTGTTTTGCCGAGCCACAGCGAACCGGCCGCTTATTCGCCTTTGGAAGCCATGGCCAACAAATTGCCGGTTGTAGTGTCTGACACTTGCGGCACAAAATGCTATATTAAAGAAGGCGAGAACGGCTATATTTTCAAGAGCCGCGATAAAGAGGATTTGAAAAACAAGATAGAGTTGATTATAAAAGACAGGGAAAATTTAATCAAGCTGGGGGAGAGAAGTTTTGTTTTGGCGAAACAGAAATATTCTTTGGAATTTTTTTCTGAAAAATTGAATAAAATTATCTAATAATTATAGAATTAATTATTCTAAAAAAATTAATTATGAGAGAAGAACATTTAGAATGGCTGATAAAAAATTTTTTGGAAGGTGAATATAATTCAATTCTTGATGTTGGTTGTGATAAAAATTATCTTCGGGAAATATTAAAACCACAGCGTTATGTCGGTGTAGATATTTCGGAAAAAGCTGATTTTAAATTGGATTTAGATAAAGTAGAAAAATTGCCTTTTTCCGACGGAGAATTTGATTTAGTTTTTAGCTCTAATCTCGTTGAGCATTTAGAGAACATTCATTTGATAGTGGACGAAATTATTAGAACGGGGAAACTTTCCGTTATCACAACACCTCCCTTAAACAGCTGGGATATTATTATGGTGTTATTTTTTAAAAAAAGAAATAAAAATATAGACAGAAAGCATTTTGGCAAATATTATAAATTTTACGGACTGCCCTTAGAGAAACCGTCAGATCGTCATCGTTGGTTGTTTTTTTATGATGAGCTCGTAGATTTCATTAAATATCGGGCGGGAAAACAAGGAAAAAAAGTTGAAGTTTTTGAGAGATATTCCAGTAAGAAAAGAGAGCTTGCCGCTAAAATTTTTGGGAAAAATTTTTTTGTTAATGAAGTTATTTTCAAGATAAGTTAAATAATTTATGAAAGATAAAATATTAAAAATAATAAAAGAGCAAGAATTTTTAAGAAAAAAGTTTTTATCAACTGCTATTTTTTTGAATAATTTTTCTTATTCTTTGATAAAGATTTTTGTAGCTCCGAAAAACGGCCTTCATCCCAAGCATTCCATTATGAATTATCACAAATTTTTCATTGATAATATAAATTCCGGCGATACGGTTTTGGATATCGGCTGCGGCAACGGCGCGGTCGCTTATGATTTGGCCGCCAAGGCCGGCCGCGTAATCGGAATTGAAATTAAAGAAAAAAATATCAAAGCGGCCAAGGAAAAATTTTTCCGTCCGAACCTTGAATTCGTCGCCGGCGATTGCTTGAATTTCGATTTTTCAAAATTAAATATAGAAAAATTTGATGCTATCGTTATGTCTAATGTTTTGGAACATCTTAATGAAAGAATTGAATTTTTAAAAAAATTGCACAAATTATCAGATAAAATACTTTTACGCGTGCCCTTGATTACGCGTGATTGGCTCTCGGTCTATAAAAAAGAAAACGGCTATAAATATAAATTAAGCGCCGAACATTTTATTGAATATACGGAAGAAATTTTAACGGAAGAACTGCATCAAGCCGGCTGGGAAATTGAAAAATATTCCGTCAAATTCGGCGAAGTTTGGGCGGTCATTAAAAAAATATGAATGATAAAATAAAGATAGTATTTAACACAAGAACTCCAAGCTATATGGGAACGAGGCGATTGTTTTTTGATAATATTGCCGAAGATTTAAAGAATAAGGGGTGTTATGTTAAAAAGGATGTCTATGATGACTATGATAAATTTGACGTCGTTATAGTTAAGGCTGCTGATTTTGAGATAAAAAATATTAGAAAACAAAATAAAAACGTTTTAATAGGCTTGATCCATCCTTCTGATTCTTCTAAGCAGTTTCAACTGGAAACGGAGAGCGCTGATTTTATTATTTCCGGGTCGGTTGCTGAAAAAGATTATTATTTAAAATATAATCCTAATATAATAATTTTTCCTCACATTGAAAAATACAAAATGATGAGGAAAGAGCATAAAAATAAAGAAGAAATAATAATCGGTTATGAAGGAAACAAAATGCATTTGGAAGAACTTTGTCCGAGAATCACCAGCGCTTTGGAAAAATTATCACGAGAATTTAATATAAGATTTAAAGCTATATATAATATAGAAAAACTGGGTTTATGGGAGAAAGGCCGGCCGGATATAAAAATAGATGATGTGCAGTGGAAAGAAGAGACCCAGCTGGCGGAATGCAATGAGTGTGATATAGGAATATCAAATTTTTTTATAAATATCCCTCAAAATAAAAAAAGACAAATTCTGAAGCAAGGCGGGTTTAATAATGATTATATATTAAGATTTAAAAACACCGCCAATGCTGGTCGGGCTTTTATTTTTATTCAGGCCGGAGTGCCGGTGGTAGCTGATATGACTCCGGAGCATTGCCAAATTTTATTTCATGGAATCAATGGTTTTTTGGCCAATAGCACGGAAGCTTGGTATGAATATTTAAAATTATTAATAATAGACCAAAATTTAAGACAAGAAGTTTCCGATAATGCTCAGATTTTTTTAAAAAAATATTACGATAGGGATGTTTGCGTTGACAGGCTCTTGGAAGGAGTTAATGTTCTGTTAAAACGGAAAAGAAATGGTAAAATTATTCATAACAGAGAAAAATTCGGAGCAACAGCCGGAAAAATTTTTTATTTTTCTGAACGTTTAAAAAGTAAATTAAAAAGAATAATCAAAAAATAAATATGATAAAAAAAGAAGTAGCTGAATCTATTGAGCAAAGACTGTCTCCGGACAGTTTGGTTTTGGATGTCGGCGGAGGGCGCCATCCTTGGCATAGAGCCAATTATATTATTGATAAAAGGAAATACTCAGAGAAAATAGGAACAGCGGTTTTTACAAACGATAAAGATAAAAAAATATATTTTTCCGAAGATACTTGGGTCAGCCGGGATTTTTATGATCTTCCTTGGCCCTTTGAAGATAAAAAGTTTGATTTTGTCGTTTGTTTAAACACCCTGGAGGATTTAAGAGATCCTTTGATTTTATGCCGGGAAATCCAAAGAGTCGGCAAAGCAGGTTTGATTTCTGTCCCGACCAGAGCCGCTGAAAGCTCTTTCGGAATAAGCGGAAAAAGTAAAATATATGGATACATGCATCACAGGTGGTTTATTGAGCATGGAAATGGCGATTTGATTTTTAAAATAAAAAGCCCGGTTATTTTTAATGACAGAAGTTTAGCTGTAAAAAATCCGGGGCAAAGAAGTTTGTATTATTTTTGGGACGATAATTTTAATTATAGAGAAGAATATTTGGGGACGGATGATAATTATAAAAAAGACGCAAAGATTTTTTTAGAAAAACACAGACAATGGTTAAAAGAATTCAAAAATCATGGCGCTGAAGATGCATTATATAATCGCTGGCCTGACAGCTGGGGAAATAAACCGGATTTTAGAAATTTTGCCGAATTTGATTATAAATATAATTTTTTAAAAATTTTTTTAAAAAACATAAAAAATAAATTAAATTTTTAATATCATGAAAAAAATAAAAATTTTTATTGATTATCCGGTTTCCGCCGACAAAAAATTTAAAGGATTGTCTTTTCCTCAAGTTTTGCATGATTATTTGATTACCCGAGATGATGTTGAAGTTGTCGGTGAGAATGATAAATTTGATATACTTTTAGTTATCAATGGCGGGTCTCATTACGCGCATAAAAATTATTCAGTTATAGACATTATTAAAATAAAATTAGGGATGAAAGTGAACGGGCTTATTCACGAGAAACAGAGTGCTGCTTTTAATCGGTTTTTATCAAGGAATATTTTTTATGAGAAGAGATTATCTAAATTGATAAAAAACAATCCAAACGCAAAAGTGATTCAGCGCTTGGACGACAGATATAAAATACTTTGCAAAGTTTATGGTTTTGAAAAAACTCTAATAAAAATTTGTGAAATGGCGGATGCGGTTATTTTTCAAACTAAATACGGAGAATCTCTCTTCACCAAGGGAGTAAAGACAATATTCGGATTTTTGGGGCCTTGTAAATTCAAAAAAGGAAAAATTATACATAATGGCGTAGACAGGGATGTTTTTCAAGAGAACGGAAATTCTTTCAAATTTTCCGGGAAATTTAATATATTGCATGTTGCTACGACCGGAATGACCAGAAAGGGTTTGGGTACTGTTTTGGAGTTTGCCAACATATTAAAGGATAATAAAGATATACAATTTTATCTCATAGGAAATCAAAACAGGGATCCTATATATGGGAGAATGATAAATAAATTTTCCAATGTTCACAAAATCGCTTTTACCGACGACAGGTACAAATTGGCCGAGTATTACAGAGGCGGCGACATGCTGTTGTTTCCGACAATAAACGATTGTTCACCCAATGTAGTTTTGGAGGCTATGAGCTGCGGGATTCCTGTTTTGGCCGCTGATAGCGGGGGTACTCCGGAATTGATAATAAAAGATGATGTTCAGGGGGGATTATTAATAAATGAAAATAATCCAATATATAATTTTAAAGAGATTTTAAATAATTTAGAAAGCTTCAAGAAAAATGCCGTTGAGTTGGTAAAAAAATATCATACTAAAGAAAAAATGGGCGAAGAATATTTAAATTTTTTTAAATCATTGCTCGATTAAAATAAATTTTTTTTGAATCAAAAACATCTGCCTTGTTTGCAGATGTTTTTTATATCCAAGTTAATTTCGGCCTCATTATGCCGGGAATTTTTCCCATCCAGCCTTTTCTGTTTTTTTCTTTCATCTCAAAAAATAAAATATCTTCAATCTTATAAATTATTTTGCTTTCATTCTGGACTATTTGAAATGTCAATTTGTATTTTTGGTTGTTGAGCAAATTTTCAGGGAAACAACAAGTGCCTTTTATAAGTCCTTCCGAAAAAAATTTAGGCTCAGAAGACGAGGCGAAAACTGTAAAATTTTCTTCTGTATTTAATATTATATTAAAATTCAATTTCGCATCTTCTTGCAAGTTCCACATTTCAAATTTTATTTCAAAATTTTCGTCTATATAAAGTTCTCCGCTTTTTGAGCCGTAATCTCCAGGAATAATTTTGGCACTTTTTATTTTTATCAATTTATTTCCGGGGGCTTTTTCTTGGTTGTTCCAGTTCAGTTCCAAGACATCCTTTTTTTCGTTTAAATATTCTTCTATTACTTCATTGACTTCCCCGGTTTTAACAATTTCGCCGTTTTTTAAAAAGACGGCTTTGGAGCAAAGAGATCTGACAGCCATCATGTTATGGCTTACAAAGAGTATCGTGCGGCCGGATTTTTTTACAACTTCATCCATTTTTCCTAAACATTTTTTTTGAAAGTCGGCATCGCCAACTGCCAAAACTTCATCCACTATCAATATGTCTGGGTCAAGATGCGCCGCTATTGAAAAAGCCAATCTAACATTCATACCGGAGGAATAATATTTTATTGGTGTGTCAATGAATTTTTCTACCCCAGCAAATTCTATTATTTTATCCATTTTATTTTCTATCTCTTTTTTGCCCATTCCCAAAATGGCTCCGTTTAAAAATATATTTTCTCTGCCTGATAATTCCGGGTTAAACCCAGTTCCGACTTCCAAAAGAGAGGAAACGCGACCGTTTATTTCTATTTTTCCTTCTGTCGGCGGGGTTATGCGGGAAAGGATTTTTAAAATTGTTGATTTTCCGGCACCGTTAGCTCCAATAATTCCAATCGCTTCGCCCCTATCCACTGAAAAATTTATTTTTTTAAGAGCCCAAAATTCATCTTTTTTTTCTAATATTGAAAAAGGATTTTTAATTATTTTTATTAAATTATCCCGCAGAGTTAAATATCGGCCTTGTTTAAGGTTTATTTTGTATTTTTTGGAAATATTTTCTATTTTTATTATCGGTTCTTCCATATATTATATTATATCGGCAAAATATTTTTCGGTTTTTTTAAAATAAATTAATCCGATGAGGAATAATAAAAAGGCGGCGATGAAAGAAGTCAAAATTAAAAGCCAATTAACCGGTGTTGTCCCGAGAAGAGCGGCGCGTGCCGTGCTGATAACTCCGGTCATCGGATTGAAAGCTAATAGTTTGGAGTAATGCCCGGCAACACTGGACGGATAAATGACCGGAGTAACGAACATTAAAATTTGGATAAAAAACGGCAATATATATTTAACATCCCTATATTTAACATTAACTGAAGAAAATATAAATCCCAGACCCAAAGTAGCAAGAAAACTAATAATTATCAGGATTGGAAATACTAATATTCCTATTAAGCTTGGCGTGTAATGATAATAAATCATTAATCCCGCCAAAACAATGGAAGCGATGAAAAAATCAACAAATTTTGTTAGTGTTATCGAAATAGGGATTATCAGGCGCGGAAAATAAACTTTTGTTATAATATTTTTATTGTTTATCAAGGAATTGCTGATTTCGCTTAAAGAAGTTGAAAAAAATTGCCAAAACAAAAGTCCGGTGTATACAAAGATTGGGTAAGGAACATTATCAGAGGGGATGCCTAAAAGTTTTCCAAAAAAAACATTAAAAACTATCATTGTGATAATAGGTTGGAAAATTACCCAAGCGATTCCGATGGCTGTTTGTTTATATCTGACTTTCAAATCACGCCAAGAAAGGAAATATAAAAGTTCACGATATTCCCAAATTTCTTTTAAATCTTCTTTGAAATTGAAAGTTTTTCTCGGTTTTATAATTAAGGATTTCATATTACCATTTTTTTATTCCTTTTTTGACTTTATTTTTTAAATCAAGATAAGATTTTATTGCTTCTTTTTCCGTTTCAGGGGAAACCAAACGCAAAATCTCCCTCCCTAATATGCGATATTGGCGACCGATTTTATTAGCTTTTATAAGTCCTTTTTTTAATAAGCGTTTCATTGTGCTTGGACTTATTTTCAATAAAGCGCCAGTTTCTTCTGTTGTATATATTGTATTTTCTTTTATTTCTTCCATAAGAGCATTATATATTTAAGTGTTATTAAGTGTCAATAGGTTCTATAATATTTTTATTTAATATTGGCAATGTTGACAAAAAGTTGTTACAATTTTGCCAAGCCATATGTCAAGAAGAAACACCCAAGAAGCTCCAATTGCCATGAAAATTGAAATTATTAACTCCTGCGTAGCAGGAAAAATTAAATGTCTTGAAGGAGCGAAGCTACTGAAAATGCACCCTAAATCTTTTCTGCGCTTGAAAAAACGCTATCTGCAGGACGGCGAAGCCGTCCTGTGCCCTAAGCCTCCCGGCCCAAAGGCCGGGAAAACGGCCAAGAACAGAACACCTGAGTATCTAGAAAACATCATTTGCAGATTAGCTAAAGATGAATACTCCTCCGGACCGGTAGAATTATCAGAAAAACTATACAATATCTATCATATTAAATTAAACCAATCTACCATATTTAGAATACTGGAACGCAACCGCATTCGCTATTGCCGAGAATATACCCCGATAATCAAGAGAAAACCGCAATTATATTGTTTAGAAACGCTAGGAATGGAATTACAAATAGATGCTTGCCATCCGTTCGGCCGAGGCCGAAAATTGGTTTGTTTTGACGCTATTGATGATTGCTCTCGTTACGTTGTTGCTAAATTATACGATCGGGAAACAGCTGAAAATGCCATAGATTTCATTAAATATCTCATTAAATGCGCCCCATTCCCAATTAAACGGATTAGAATAGATAATCGCAGTAAAAACGCTATTAAAAAATTCTGTGAATCAATCGGGATAGAGGTGGTGGTCAATAGTGCCTATGAGCCGAAACAGAACGGGAAAATAGAGAGATTCCATCGCACCATTAAACATTCTTTTTTCTGGAAATACTGCGGTTTCTACGACGATGTCGAATTAATGGGATACAGATTATCTGGCTGGATTAATTATTATAATTTCCATCGCCGCCACGGCGGCTATGGAATGAACCGGCTGACGCCGGTTCAAAAAATGACCGCCTCATTATTTAATTCTTTAAATATTATTCTTGTGGAAAAGGTAACCTTGACTCTGCAATCGTACAAATGTTGACAAAAAGTTAATATTAATTTAATCTTGTAATTGGCAGGGGCATAAATTATATCTATAACTATTCGCGCCCAGCGCGATTTTTTTTATGAAAGATATAAAATTTTATATTTTGATAATTTGTTTGGCGATTTCGTTGGCTGGTTGTGGATTGAAATTAAAGAATAATGAAAATAGAGAAGTTGTTGTGCCTGAATCGACCAAGGCCTTGATTATTGATGACAATAATAATGATTCACAAACTTTTGTTGATTATCTTGAATGGAAAGAATATATTGACGAAGAACATAGTTTTAAAGTTGATATACCAATAAAAGATGTTAACGTGCACATACAAGCTTATACTCTTGACGAAGTTAAAGATGTTTACAATAAAAAAATGGAAGATTATTTAGCTGAAGGCGGAATGGCACCGTATCCTTTGTTTCCAGAAATAAATTACGGAAGCGATGTTGATATGTGGATTTTTGGGAAGAGTATATATGATAACAAAGATAACTACAAAAATGATAATGTGGGTTCAAGGTGCAAAAAAGATGAAACGAAATTTGACTCCTGCTTTATTTTAAATTTTGAAGGAATATCCGTTTCTTATGAAAAAATTATATACAATGAAGATTCAAGGATTTCTATTTCAATAGATTTTCCCACTGATAGATTTTTTGACATTTTGCGTAAATATAATACCAATAAAAATAGCCAAAAGCGATTTAAAAAAGTGTCGGAATTATTAGATTCCTACATAAATAAAGATTTTACTAAAGAAGAAAAAGAATATTTTGATGTTATGGATAAAATAGTTAAAAATTTTGGATTTACTAAGTAAGTTATAAATTTTACTTAATCGCATTATGTGCGATTAGGCAAGTTTTATAAAAAAACTTGTAAATTGTAAAAATTTAGAAAGGAGGTCTAAATGGCTCTTTAAAATCTAAAAAATTGGTTGTTTAACTCTAAACTTAATTCAAAGGAGGCTGTTGTGAAGTTTAAGTCGTTATTTTTTCTTGCCCTGTGTTTTAGTTTTACTAAAGCAGAAGTGGCAAAGTATTTCATTTATCCTGTTGTAGGAGATAATGAAAACGTTGCAGGCATAGCAGGAAATATTTATAATCCGTGCCAATCACATGGCTGGAGAATTGATGGAAATGATTTTGGTAATAATCTTGGGTATAATCCTTTGTATAACCCGAATCGTGACCCAGAATTACCACCATGTGGGGTAAATTATACTTTTCATCCAGGTGAAGACTGGAATAGAATTGACGGCCTTGATGCTAATAAACCAGTATATTCAATAGGCAGTGGTGTGGTAGTTAGACGAAGCAATCTAAATGCTGCTAGATCATATGGGTATATTATTATTCTTTATGAGTTGCAACAGTCAATAGATTTGTCGGATTATTTTTTGTCTAATACTGTTCCACCAGATGATTACAAAAATTCTAAATGGGTTGGGTTTGACTATTACCATGTTATAGTCAATTCTTCCTTGAGTGTTGGAGATAGGGTTGTTAGAGGGCAAAAGTTGGGGGTAATTGATCCTGTTAATCCTGCTGGTCCGCATTTGCATTTTGAGGCAATGGTATTTACCGAACAACAAGTTCAGCAAATATTTGACGGTATTGAAAGTGGTAATATTTCTACTGTTGCTACATCAGCAAGAAATCGTTGCGGGTATTATCTATGCCGGCAAGATATAACAGATCATGGTTATATCAATCCAACTCAGTTTATTGCTAATCATGTTCAGCCCACCTCATTCTCTGGATTAACTTATGCTGATTCTTGGGTTTGTGATAATTGGACAGCTGGGTCTAATCCTTATGATAAGGATCCGGTTAATATTAGAAATGTATTTGAAGAAGGTGAATATGTTTGTTGCTTAACCGAATTTACTAATGTTTTAATTGACCATCGTTTTAAGGTTGAAGCATATTGTAATGGTCAAAAGAAATGGCAGTTTATTGATGGATGGAGGGATGTAAACAATTTATGGGATTATTCTCATTTCTATCCATTTTGGTATGGAGTACCAATTGGCAATAATGAATTTCGTGTCTTTATTGATGTTAATCAAAGTAATAGCGATGATATTGACGATTGGTGCAATGTTGCAACAAAAAAATTTACCGTAGAAGAGGAGGGCATTTATGGTGCAGCAATTGGAGGAGGCATATATGAACCTGGCAATTTGACTGTGAGTTCTGTTTCACAAAATAGCGTAATATTAAATTGGGACTTAGGATTGAATACGGTTCCTAATTTGACTTATTATATTTATCGTTCAACGAGTAATAATGTTAATTCGGCAACTGAAATCGCCTCAACTCCTGTTAATAATTACGTAGACCAGGATTTAAGTTCTGGGACAACTTATTATTATTGGGTTAAGGCGGGAATCGGCAGTGAGTTATCTGATTACTCTGAAATGGTAAGCGCAACGACGCAATATGCGCCACCAGATGGATCAATTCCGACCGCGCCGGAAGACGTGATTTTTGTTTTCTCGGAAAATGGTCTAGTAAAGATTCTTTGGAGCGCAGGCGCTAATAATCCGAATAACATTTCTGATTATAAGTTATTCAGAGGAATAACAACCAATCCAAGCGAAGCATTTTACGAAGCGCTGACTCCATATACCGAGCAAATAGTGTATTCTACGCTAAACCCCAGTACAACTTATTATTTCTGGGTTAAGGCGCTGAATCACTGTAATGAAGAATCCGGATTTTCGGCGATGGTGACGGTCGATATGAATAATTATGTTTATCCGCCGGAGAATTTAGTCGCTGTAAATTCCGGCGGAACGATCAATTTATATTGGTCTTGCCAATCGCCTGAAAGCGTTCATTTCAACATTTATCGCAGCACCTCAAGCGGTTTTTCCGGCCAGTCTTTGATTGGCTGGGGAGGTACGAGCAGGGTGTATCACGATGCCAATGTTGATGCCGGGGGAAAGTATTATTACAGAATCAGTTCAGAGCTTAATGGAGCAAAATCGGATTATTCCAATATCGCTTCGGCTACGGCTGATCCTTTTCCGGCGCCGGACAATTTTTGCGTCACGAAGCTTGCGCCAACCAGAGTTTCTTTGGCTTGGAACAAGCCGTCAGCTGATACTATTTTTGAGTATTGGTTGTTTAGACGTTTGAATAATAGTCAGCAGTGGGGAGAGATTACGCGTGACACTTTCTTCGTTGACAGCACGGTTGTCCCGGGAACCACTTATTCTTACAGGGTAAGGGCCAGATCGCATACTGTTTCCGAAGTGTCTCCTGATTTGGTTGTTGATGTTCCCTTAAAAAAGAAAGTTTATTCTGATTTTGTTTTTTTGTCTGACGCTGATTCCAACGGATATTGCGAAGCAGCTTATCTTTACAAGAAAGGGGATGACAGTGTATTGGTTTCCATTCTTGATTTAGGTAATAACAGAATCTTAAAAACTTTGTTTATGGGGAATTATTCACCAGGATATTTGTCAGCAGTAGAAGTTGCCAGGCAGCCAAAACTGTATGTTTCTCTGGATAGTATGACGGCGGATACAACTTTAATAAGAGTGGTTGATGTCGGCTTGAATAGAGAAACGGTTGTTTTTAATGCTCCGGTTAATTTGCAATCGGCAACAGTATCTTACACGCAGATAGCGATTAATTGGAGTAAAGGAGATAATCCTGATAGTTTGGGCGTGGTTTATCGCGTTTATGCTAACCAGAGTAATGATTCTTCTTTTGCTCAGCTTATCGGTTCAACTTTTGGCACAAGCTATGTTCATGCGGGCTTGAGTCCGGGGAGTAGTTGGTATTATTGGGTGAAATCTTCGGTTGGTTCGGAAGTTTCTTCGCTTGTCGGCCCGTTATCTGTTCAGACCAATCAGTTGCCTTTTCCAGATAACTTTGAATCAAAGGAGGTTACTTATTACAAAGTTGTTTTAGGTTGGAATAGAGTTCCAGGGGTCAGCGGGTATAGAATTTACCGAGACGGGTCTTATTTGGGTTTTACTGCGTCTGATTCGTTTTACGATGCTTCTGTAGTGTCTTTAACTCAGTATTCTTATCAAGTGGCTTCGGTTTGCGGTAATTTTATGTCTTGGCCGTCTGATACTGTATCGGTTTTGACACCATATCATTATTTATTTTCCGTTGTAAATATGGGAAATTTTAAGGATGCGGAATTCTTACCTGACATGGATTTTGATAATTTACCGGAAATTGCGGCTTTAGGGGTTGGTTCTACAAATCAACCAATGGTTATTATTAAGAATATTGAAAGCAATGAAGTCTTGGCTCAGATTCCTTTTTTCAGCGATAGCGCGGTTCCGCTGAATTTTTCAGCTATGTATTCCGGTGACGAATACCCGGCCTTTACGGTCATGGCTGCGGAAGCGGATACGGTGAAATTTGAAACAAGGAATATATACGGGCAGAAGTTATCACAGTAAAAATTGTTATTGAGTAAAAAAACTAAAGTTAAACTTTTCAGAAAAGGATTTTTTCATGAAACGGATGATTTATTTTCTTATTGCTGTTTTTTCTCTTTGCGCAATTTCTTTTGCTGATCTTGATAGCGGGTTGGTTGCTTACTATCCGTTTAACGGTAACGCCAACGATGCTTCCGGCAACGGCAATAATGGGGTAATATATGGAGCCACTTTTGCCACAGGCATAGACAGCAGTATTAACAGTGCATGCAGTTTTGACGGGATAAATGATTATATCAGTTTCCCGACAAGCGCTATCGGCAACACTTCGTCCGGAACGATATCAATGTGGGTTCAGCTTAATCGGACGTCAACTCATCATGTTCCGTTTTGCGTGAACGGAGTTGATTCTTATGGTTGCATATATTTTACAGTTGCTGTTTATGACACCTCTAGCTATTTCAGATCGGGACATAATTCAGCATATGACAACCAACCTTTCCCTTCTTTTTATGACGGTAATTGGCGTCATATAGTGGGAACTTGGAATTCTTCTAATGTTGAATACTGGATTGATGGAGCTAAAGTAGGAAGTAATAATTTTCAGAGCTATTCAGGGGCAGTAACCAGTGTCTGGATCGGTAACGCGCCAAACCGCAATTATTGGGTTAACGGAAGAATTGATGAAACAAGAATTTATAACAGAGTACTTACTGACGTTGAAATAGCTGCTCTATTAAACGAGGGAAGTGGTAATCAAAGTCAGACAAACGGTACGGGTAGCGCGTATGGCTATGTTCATATGGCACCAATTCCAGGAGTTAATAGTAATGGTTTGCCGGAAATCGCTGTTTTAAAATTTGATGACAGCCTTTTTTCAATAGTTAAAATATTGGATGCTAGCAATAGTCAGGAGTTGAGCAGTATTTCTTTTTTTGATTCCCTATGGATACCAAAAAAAGTTATAGCATTTGATGTTGACAATGATGGCGTCTCGGATTTATCGGTGATGGCGACTAAGGGCGACAGTACCAAGATCGAGAGCAGAAATTTATCCGGTACTTTGATCAGAACTATTGTGCTCCCGTAATTTTGCACCTTTAAACCTTTAACAAAAATAAGGGCGGTTGATTAATTTCAGCCGCCTTTTTAATATAATCTTAAAAAATAATTATTTACAATGTTATAAATTAGCAATTGGAATATTGAAATTTTTAAAATTTTTTCCAAATTTTTATTTCCCCGCCCGGGAAAAAATCGTGGCGATTGTTTTAAGAATAATGGAAAAATCCAGATAAGGCGAGCGATGCTTTATATAATAAAGATCATACTGCAATTTTTTCATCGTATCTTCGTAAGAAGGCGAGTGATATTCGCCGGAAATTTGGTCAACGCCGGTCAGTCCGGGCTTGGCCAAAAGACGCTCGCGGTAAAACGGAATTTGTTTTTCCAATTCCGCCACCAACTCCGGCCGTTCCGGACGCGGACCGACAAAACTCATCTCACCTTTTAAAACGTTAATAATTTGCGGTAATTCATCAATTCTGGATTTACGCAAAAAATTTCCGAAAGAAGTGACGCGCGGATCATTGTCTATTGTCGGCGATTGATTATTATTTTCCGTTTTCATTGTCCGAAATTTTATTATTTTGAATTCCCGGCCGTTTTGGCCGACACGATTTTGGCGGAAAAAAACCGGGCCGCGCGATTCAATTTTTATAATAACGGCGATCGGCGGCCAAAAAAGAACAGTCAAAAGCAAAACAATCAAAGCGCCGATAATATCGGTGATTTTCTTGAAAATATCGGCAATATTTTGTCCGCCTTCATTTAAATTTTTTAGGAACCACATCTTGCCGATAGCCTCTATCGGAACTTTTCCGGTTATGGTTTCGTAAAAATCAACCGCATCGACAAAACTGATTTTCAAATGCAAACATTCAAAAAGCAAACTGCGCAGATTTTCCGAATCCGGACTTCCGGCCAGAACAATTTGGTTTATTTTTTTCTTTTTGATTAATTCCGGCAGATTTTTAAAATCATTGAAAATCGGCGTTCCGGAGATTTCCTTCTGTTCGGTCTGTTTTTCCTGAATAATAAAAGAAATATTAAAGCCGAGATGCGGATGATTTTTTGTTTCCGCCAGAATTTTTTCCGCCAAAGAGTTGAATCCGATAACGGCGATATTATTTTTCGGAAGATAAGATTTAAGAATGGCGTTAAAAGTTGAGCGCCAAAGCAGAAAAATCGCAAAAAAAACAATAACAAAAATCGCCAAATTCGTTTTCGGGGTTATTTCGGCCGAAGGATAAAAATAGAAAAAAAGCACGGACAGCAAAGACGAAAAAATAAAAATTTTGGCGGTTTTTGAGAAAAATAAGGCATTATTGGCGGCTTGGCGCAGATTGTAGAAATCGGCGATAAAAAAAACCGCCAGCCAGCCGATGAAAATTATCGTGAACGGAAGCAAGTGCGCCTGCCATTCTTCTTGGCTAGGCCGTTGCCAATGGCGCAAAGTTATTGTTAAAAAAAGCGCGGCGTACATTAATGAGATATCGCCAGCAAGAAGCAAGATTTTTTTAAGAGGGTTGTTCATAGGATAAAATTAATTTTCGGTTTAAATTTAACATAAATTTCAATAAAAATCAACTTGATTTAAAGGGTTTAAAATGTTAATATTTTATTATATTGATAAACTATTCAAAGCGTGATGGCTATTTCTGATAATAAAAATTTTTGGCCGTTGGTCGGCAACCGAGCGGCAACCGAATTTTTGGAAAAAAGCGCGGCCGCGGATAATTTGGCGGGCACTTATATCTTTTGCGGTCCGAAAGATTTGGGGAAAACCGCCGCGGCTGTTTTCTTTTCCCAGGCGCTTTTATGCCAAAAGCGCCGTCCGGGAATTTTTTCCGCACCTTGCGGGCAATGTTCTTCCTGCCGCCGTTTTTTTCAGGGAAAAAGCGGAGAAAGCGATTTGGCCGCTGTTCATGGCGATTTTCATGTCCTTAAAAGAAATCAGGATAAAAAAAATATTTCCGTGGAGGAGGTTAGGGATTTTATCAAAGCTCTTTCTTTAAGCTCTTTTTTGGGTTCATATAAAATCGGTTTAATCAAAGAAGCGGAGGATTTGAATCAGGAAGGAGCGAACGCTCTCTTAAAAACCTTAGAAGAGCCTCGCCCGAAGGTGATTATAATTTTGACTGTTTCCCGTTTGGAAGTTTTGCCAAAGACGATTCTTTCCCGCGGCCAGATTCTGCGTTTTGCCCCGGTCGGTTTTTCTGAAATTCAAGATTTTTTAACAATCAAGAAAAATTTTTCCAGAGATAAAGCGATGGATGCCGCTAAACTTTCTTTAGGCCGTCCGGCCTTGGCGGTGAAATTCGCCGAAGATAAAGAATTCCGTGACGCTTATTCCTCGGCGGTCGAATGTTTTTTAAAATTTTTCAATCAAGGGATTTTCCGCCGCTTTAAAGATATTGATTTTTTGCTTTCCTCCGGCGGGACGGAGAACCAGCTTGAGAGAGTTTCTAAAATAATCGGTATTTGGCGCGGGCTGGGGCGCGATTTTTTACTTTCTTCATTGTCTTCAGAATATTTGGCGCAAAATTACGATCGCTTGGAAGACATAAGAAAAATCAGCCGGAGCCGGGAAAGGTTTTTCTGGCTGGGGCTTTTGGAAAATTTGGATTCCGCCGATGATTATTTGCGCGCCAATGTCAACCCGCATTCTGTTCTAGAAAAAATTGCCGCCGCAATTTAAAAGTATTGTATAATTATAATCATAATCAACGCAACAAGAATATGAAAAAAATAAAAATTTTTATCGGGTTAGCCCTTATTTCTTTAATTGTTTCCGGATGTTCGGTTTCCGTGAACAGCGGCAATGATACTTCTAAAATCGACGGCGGGGTTTTTGTAAGCACTGATAAAGGCGCGACTTGGAATCAAACCGTAAGCGTTCCGACAATCAAAGGAGTGGACAGTCTCCGCGGTTTTGACGCCTCTTTTTTAGCTTTTGATCCAAATGATTCCAAAGCTATCTACTTCGGCACTGTCGGCAACGGACTTTATTATTCCTATGATTTGTCGCGCGGTTGGCAGAAAGCCTATTCTTTGCCCGATGCAACTGTTTCGGCCGCGGCGGTAAGTCCTAATGATAAATGCCTGGTTTATGTCGCGATAGGAAATAAGTTATATCAATCGAAAGATTGTAGTCGGACGTTTGAGGAAATTTATTTTGACAGCGACACCTCCGTTCTGATAAGTTCTTTAGCAATTGATCATTACGATTCGGATAAGATTTACATCGGCACCTCCAAGGGGGATATTTTAAAAAGTTTGGACCGCGGTTCTAATTGGCAGAATATTTGCGATACCGGTTTTAAAATCAACAAACTGGTATTAGATCCTTCTGATAGCCGCATAATCTTGGCGGCGACTGCCGGTGCGGCCGTTTTTCGCTCCAAAGACAGCGGAGCGAGCTGGGAAAGTTTGAAGGAAAATTTAAAAGAGCATAAAGGAACAAATTCGATTATTGATGTTGTTTTCGCGCCTTCGGAAAAAGGAGCAATTTTTGCGGTTATTTCTTCGGGAATTTTCAAATCGGCGGATTATGGAGATTCTTGGTCAAAATTAGAGCTTATCACTAAAGAAAATCAAAAAGAATCTTCAATTGAAGCGCTGGCGGTCAATCCGAAAGATGCTCAAGAAATTTATTATTCCACCAGAACGACTTTTTACAGTTCAGCCGACGGCGGCGCCACTTGGAAAACCAAAAAACTGCCATCTACTCGTGCCGGGAAAGTTTTATTGATAAAGCCGGACGAACCGAATGTTATTTTTATGGGAATGAAAACTTATTCTTCCGGCCAAGGGGCTTATTAATTAAAATAAAAATATGAATAATTATTTAGAAGAAAAAAAAGGAGATTTCGGAAAAGCGGTGGAATTTTTTAAAAAAGATATCGCTTCTTTGCGCACCGGGCGCGCTAACACAGCGATGCTTGAAGGAATAACCGTGGAAGCTTACGGCACCAAGAATCCGCTGGTTTCCATTGGCAGCATTTCCGTGGCCGACGCCAAGAGTATCGTTATTACGCCTTGGGATAAAAGCACTTTAAAAGACGTGGAAAAGGCGGTTTTAGAAGCCGATCTCGGGCTGGGTATTGTAAACGACGGCGACAAGCTTCGTTTAACCGTTCCCGCGATGACTGAAGAAAATCGCAAAGATCTGGTTAAGAGACTGAATGAAAAAAACGAACAGGCTAAAGTTTCCGCTCGCCAAGTTCGGGAAGCTGTTAAAAAGGCGATTGAAGAAGCCGAGGAAAACGGCGAAATTTCCGAAGATGACCGCGGGCGTTTTATGAAAGAGATGGATGAAGAGGTCAAAAAAATAAATGAAGAATTGAAAGCCGTCCGCGACAGAAAAGAGGAAGAAATAATGACGATTTAATAATTAAAATAAAAAATTAAAATCAATAATCGTTAATTTTTTATTACAAAAATGTTTTCAACTTTAATAATATTTATTTTGGTTTTGTCTGTTCTGATTTTTGTTCATGAATTTGGGCATTTTTGGTCGGCGCGGAAATTGGGCGTAAAAGTCGAGGAGTTCGGTTTTGGTTTTTCTCCGCGAGCAATCGGCGTTTACAAATCAACCGGAGGAAACTGGAAAGTTGTCCGCGGGAATCAGGAAGTGGCGGATGCGGCGGATACCATATATTCCCTGAATTGGCTGCCGCTCGGCGGTTTTTGCAAAATAAAAGGAGAGGATGGCAATGGAGAAAATGAAAATGACAGTTTTGCCTCTAAGCCGATTTGGCGCCGCATAGTGATAATTTCCGCCGGCGTCATGATGAATATAGTTTTGGCCGTTGTTTTATTTTCAGTCGGATTCATGATCGGTTCGCCGCAGAGTTTCGGCGAGGATGATTCCCGGGCCATAGTTAGCGATCGCAAAATTATGATTATGGAGGTTTTGTCTGATTCTCCGGCCGCTTTCGCCGGTTTGGCGGCTGAAGATTATATTTTGGCGATTGACGGACAAGATTTTGTTGACGAAAAAGATTTGCGCGCCTATGTCAACGCCCGCGCCGGCCAAGAGCTTGTGTATAAAATAGAAAGAAACGGAGATTTTTTAGAGAAAAAAATAATTCCGGCTGATAATGGAGGTAAAGGCGAAGTTGGCGTGGCTATCGCTAATATCGGCTTGGTCCGTTATCCATGGTATTTGGCGATTTGGAAAGGGGTGCAACTTACTTTTATTATGCTTTGGGCGATTATTGCCGCCTTTTTCGGGATTATTAAAAGTTTTATAACAGGCAACGGCGTCGGCGTTGAAGTGGCCGGACCGGTCGGCATCGCCAATATGACCGGACAATACGCGCGGATGGGTTTTGTTTATTTACTGCAGTTTACCGGGCTGTTGTCAGCCAATTTGGCGGTAATAAATTTTTTACCGTTGCCGGCCTTGGACGGCGGCCGGATAATTTTTTTGCTGGTTGAAAAAATTAAAGGATCTCCCGTGCGCCGCGACGTGGAAGCAATCATACACAGTATAGGTTTTTTTCTTCTGATAGCCTTGATGATTTTGATTACGGCGCGAGAGCTGTCGGGTTTTGCCGGTAAATTTAAAATTATTTGGGATAAAATATTTAATTGATAATTATGAAGAAAGTTTTATTTTTCTTGGCAATCGTAATATTTTTATCCGGTTGCTCTAATATTAAAAATGATCAGGTTGCGGAAGAAAGTTCCGCCGCTGATAAACAAAAAATCATGGAAAATCAAACCAACAAAACTTCCCAGCCGAATCCGCAGAATTTCAGCGATTTGTCTTTGGAATATAAAGGAGCGATTTTAAAAACCAATTTCGGCGATATTGAAATTGAATTTTATGGCGAATCGCCCTTTACCGTTAATAATTTTTTAAATTTGGCTCAGCTCGGATTTTATGACGGCACCAAATTTCATCGCGTCATAAAAGATTTTATGATTCAGGGCGGCGATCCCAATTCTAAAGATGACGACTGGTCTAATGACGGACGGGGCGGTCCGGGGTATCGCTTTAATGATGAATTTAACAGTCATTTATTGGTGCGCGGTTCTTTGGCTATGGCCAACTCCGGCGCTAATACCAACGGTTCGCAATTTTTCATTGTTACCGCTGAGGCTACTCCTTGGCTGGACGGAGCGCATACTAATTTCGGTTATATCATTAGCGGTATGGATGTAGTCGATAAAATAGAAAATTTACCAGTTAATAATACTAATGACAATCATCCGACAACCGACGCCATAATTAAAAGTATTGAATTGATAAAATAAGTTTATGAATATAGCTAAAATACAAGAAGTTCTTAAAACCGAACCAAAATTCAGGATAAAGCAGGTTTATGAAGCGGTTTTCCAGAAATTCATTGAAGATTGGGATGAAGCGACCAATTTGCCTTCGGCTTTGCGGGAAAAATTAAAAGCCGAAGCGCCGCTGGACATCAAAGCGGAGGTTTTTGAGTCTAATGATAAAAAAACCGTTAAGGCCGCCATAGAATTTCCCGGGGGAATCGTTGAGACGGTTTTAATGCGCCACGATGATCGCAATACGGTTTGCGTTTCTTCACAAATGGGCTGTAAAATGGCTTGCCTTTTTTGTCTTACCGGACAAGGCGGATTCGTCCGCAATCTGAACCATTATGAAATTGCGGAGCAGGTTTTATTTTTTGAAAGATATTTGCGCCATATAACCCTCCCCAACCACTCCCAAGAGGGGAATGATAGAGTTACAAATGTCGTATTTATGGGAATGGGCGAGCCGTTTGCCAATTATGACGAAGCGATGAAAGCGGTCAGATTTTTAAATGACAAAGAAGCTTTCAACATCGGCGCCAGAAAAATTTCCGTTTCTACGGTTGGGCTGATCGACGGAATCAAGAAATTTTCCAATGAGGATTTGCAGATAAACTTGGCGCTTTCCTTGCATGCGCCGAACGACGAAATCCGCCATCAGATAATACCCGCCAGCCGCAATTATCCGCTGGCCAATCTTTTGCGTACTACCGCCGATTACATTAAAAAAACCAACCGCAAGGTTATGATAGAGTATTTGCTTTTGAAAGATATTAACGACGCCGAAGATAATGCCCAGGAATTGGCTTTTATGTTGAAAAAATATTTAGGCCGTTTGTTTGTCGTTAATTTGATCGCTTACAATGAAACCGATGTTTATAAGCCTTCGGATAAAAAAACCGCCGAGGCTTTCAAAGATATTCTGGCAAGAGAGGGGATTGAAGTTGTAGAGCGTTTTCGCTTCGGCCGCGGCATAAAAGGCGCTTGCGGGCAGCTGGCGCTAAAAGAAAAAAATCAAATAAAAAGAGATGCTTGAAATTCAAGCATCTCTCTGACTTTAGTACAGTTTTATTGTGAATTTTTTTGGGGAAATTTTTGCATACCCCATAAGTAATATTGAGGTGTTTAACACCAAAATTTTTTTTCTTTGGACATTGAATGTCCTTTTGCGTCCATTATTCACGATCGTAATTTTTACCCAACGTCCTCCATAGTCGGACACTGAGCTGATATGGCCCTCAAAAAGAGGGAAATTCCTTAATTCTTTTTTCTCTTTAATTTCAGTTATTAAAACATCCGGTCTTTTTTGACCCGGTTTTTTGTTTAACCGTCCTTCGGTACGTGGAATTTTTTGTCTTGAGTTTTTGGGTTTTTTAATTTTTGGAATAGCAGGGTTTCCCACCATGGTCTTTCCTCCTGTTTTGAAAGGTTCCCCGTATTCACGTTTGAAGCCGAACACTTGGCGATATATAATATCGCTATATGAA
>CAZALZ010000004.1:0-49161 GCA_964486475.1 uncultured Gammaproteobacteria bacterium
AAGGTGGATCAAGAAATAACTGATATAAAATTGCAAAAAGATGGCGTTGATGGTGAGGTTCATATTGATAATCAGGGGGATGGTGTTAAAAGACAGATTTGGTTCGCCTTATTGAAATGGCGTAGTAAAGTCGAGCCGGGGGAGGAAAGAAGAAATAAATACCTTTGGTGTTTTGATGAACCAGAGACACACCTATACCCACTGGCACAGAGGCAACTTTTTAGTACTTTTAAAGATATGTGTGCCAATGAATTTCAATTGCTATTAAGTACACATTCAACTGTTTTTGTTGATCGCACCAAGATCGCTGACGTTAATCAGGTTGTCCTTGATAGTGGTTATACAAAAATCAATCAATCTGATGCCGTTGATGATTTATTTGGTTGCCTTGGTATTAAGAATAGCGATTTTTTGTTTTTTGATAAATTTTTGGCTGTAGAGGGGCCAACCGAATTTGAGCTTATTCCGCATTTGTATAAATTAAAATTTGGCAAAACTCTTAATGAGGATGGTATTCAACTTATAAATTTGAAGGGCAAGGATCAAGCCCCAAACAATAAGTTAATTTTAGAAAGCCTTTTAAGTGGTTTTCAGAAAACTGATAATAAAGTTTTTTACTTATTTGATAGTGATGCGGGAATAACCGGCAATAACGTTTTTAATATTGGGATTTACGATTTAGAGGATGCAATTTCTAATGCTGTTTGGATTGATTTTGTTAGAGTTAATTGTGAGATTGATTTAACGGAGCAAGTTTTGAACAATGAGATAAGAAGTAATTTAGAGAACACTAACCAAGGGAAGTTTCATAAAATGCTCACGGATTATGTTGCTAGAAATGTTGTGAATGGAAAATATTTACGTGGTAAAGGTTGTGATTTTGGGCGCCTGTTGGCGGAACAGATTAATAGTGTTGAAAGGATTCCGGAAAAAATTATCGAAGTTTTTAATGCCGTAAACTCCTAGTATGAATCAATTTTTTTCTGAAAATTTAAATAATTTTATAACTCCGGCGATATTTATTTCTTTACTGGTCTTTTTGGTTAGATTTTTCGGGCGTGTCGTGTCTGATCAAAAGCCATTTACTGATGATAGAAAATGGGAGGTAGATGTTCGCGGTGTATTTTTTGTTGTTAATAAAATATTCATTCCGGCTTTAATAGTAATGACGTATGTTGAAAAGAAGGATTATTTTTGGCCGTTAAATGTTTTTGGGACAAACTTAGTACATTTTAAAAATCCATTTGTAATTCAAGATTTGTATTTGTTTATATTTTTTGTAATTTATTTTGTTATTTTTGTCGTATTTTATTTAAGATTTCGTTCTTTTGTGGAAATAAAAGCAGAAAAAAACATAAAAGAGGCCTGGAAAAAGATCGATTGGAAGCGTTTGCGTAAAGAATTATTGATCGATTTTATTTTGGGTTTAATACCGGTTGCTATTGTGTCGTTGTTGTATGCAGTTTATTTAACTAAGGATTGGATATATTTTGCTTACTCTTTATTGTTGGCTTTTGTTTCATTTTTTTGTTTGGCTGCCGCAGAGTCTTTGACGAAAAAGAATGTTGTTAAGGCGAATATCTATTTTATTGACAAAAAGAATGCCCCAATAAAAGGATGTCGGGTTGTTCGGGAAAATGGCGATAACATAAGAATTGTTAAGAATAATAGGGGCTTGATTATAAATAAGGCGCAAATTTTAAAGATTGAGAAAATTTTAGATAATAAAAACGATAGTAGGGGTAATATAAAATATGAAAAATAATTGGCAGGAAATAAAATTAAAGACTATATTTGAATTTAAAAATGGTCTGAATAAGGAGAAAAAATATTTCGGGCATGGTAGTCCGATTGTTAATTACGTGGATGTGTATAATGGTGGTGGGCTTACAACGCTGAATGTCAAGGGGCGAGTTGATGTTAATAAAAGCGAGCTTAAGCGTTTTGACGTAAAAAAGGGGGATGTATTTTTTACTCGTACCTCTGAAACAATTGATGAGATTGGCTATTCAGCTGTTGCTATAGATGATTTTAAAGACACCGTGTTTAGTGGTTTTGTTTTACGCGCCAGACAAAAAGGAAGTTTTATATTAACCGGATTTGCAAAGTATTGTTTTTCTACACAAAGAACACGCAAGGAAATAATGGCAAAGAGTTCTTGTACTACTAGGGCGTTAACCAGTGGATCACATTTAAACCATGTGTCAATTCCCCTTCCTTCAATAGAGGAGCAGGAGAGGATTGTGAGGGTGTTGGAATGTTGGGATGGGTATTTGGAAAAATTGGAAAGAAAGATTGAGGTTAAGAAGAATATTAAGAAGGCTTTGATGCAGAAACTTTTGACGGGCGAGAAGCGGCTGGATGGGTTTAGTGATAAGTGGCAGGTGGTGAAGTTGGGGGATGTTTCCGAAATTACAACAGGTAGTTCTAATAGAGAGGACTCTAGTCTTGAAGGAGAGTATACTTTTTTTGACAGATCAGAAGATGTTAGAAGTAGTAATATCTATTTATTTGATGGTGAGGCTGTGATTGTTGCTGGTGAGGGGCAAAAATTTGTTCCAAAATATTTTGTTGGGAAATTTGATTTACATCAAAGAACCTATGCAATTATGAATTTTAAAAATGCCGACGGGAAGTTTATATACTATTATTTAAATCAGTATAAAAATTATTTATTATCACAGGCAGTTGGTTCGACGGTAAAATCATTAAGGTTGCCAATGTTTGTAAAAATGTCTATAAAATTACCAAAGTTAGAAGAACAAAAAGCGATTGCGGAAATATTGACTAAAGCTGATGATGAAATTACGTCTTTGGAGAAAAAGAAAGAAATTATTGAGGCGCAGAAAAAATATTTATTAAATAATTTGGTGACAGGTAAAGTTTTGACGCCTGAAAATTTATAACCACCCCTAACCCCTCCTTGGAAAGGAGGGAGATCAAAACAATTTGTCATTTCGACTGAAGCGCAGCGAAACGGAGAAATCGCTTTTAGTTTAGAAAAATTTTATCTAAGCGAAAGAGATCCCTCGGCTTCGCTCGGGATGACAATGAGGTGAAAATGACAACCAACACACCCCGGCCTGTCGGCCACCCCTCTCGAGAGGGGAATTAATTATTGCGTTGTCATCCCCGTGAAAACGGGGATCCAGTATTCCGTGCAACAAAACTGGATTCCCGCCGGAGTTTATCCCGATGAATGTCGGGGTGGGAATGACGACAACACACCTCGGCCTGTCGGCCACCCATCTTAATAGGGGGAATTAAATTTGGTAATTTGAATAGATCCCTCGCTAATCGCTCGGGATGACAAACAATATGAGCAATAATGAACAAATGATCAAGGCGGATTTTGACGAGGCCAAGGCTTCGCAACTGCCTTTTGTGGAGCTTTTGCTTAATTTGGGATATTCATATATTTCAGCGGCGGAAGTTTTGGAAGAAAGAGATAATAATCTTTCCCGTTTTATTTTGAAAAAAACCGCTTTTGCCAAATTAAAAGAGCTTAATAGTGAAGTTTCGGACAAGAACATCAAGGACGCGATCGACGGTTTGGATAATATGCCATTGGAAGGTTTAATTGATACTTCGCGCGAGGTTTATAATGTCATTATGCACAAGGGAGGTAGGACGGTGGTGGATGTGGTGGATGGCCGCAATGTTTCCAAGTCTTTGCAGTTTATTGATTTTGAAAATATTGATCGGAATGTTTTTCAGGTGGCTGTTGAATATCAGGTGGAAGGGCGCAGTAATATCCGTCCGGACATCGTGCTGTTTGTGAATGGCTTTCCTTTTGTCGTGGTAGAAAATAAAAAATCCAGCGTCAACATCAAAGAGGCGTTGCATCAAATGATTAGAAATCAGGGCATTGATTATGCACCAAGATTTTTTGTTTACCCGCAATTATTGATAACGGCCAATTGTGATAATTTTCTTTATGGCAACACCGGCACGCCGGCCAAGTTTTATGTTTCTTGGAAAGAAAAGGATGCCAATATTGAAGAGATAGATAAAAGCATTTTATCGCTAATAGGCAAGTCGATTGACGAGCAGGTTTATGGCTGTGTTTTGGCTGATTTGAACGGTGCGACTTTGGGCCACAGGCAAGTATTGGAAAGGCAGGTGACCGGCCAGGACAGAGGGGTTTATAACGTGCTTAGGCCGGAAAGACTGCTTTCTATTGTTAAGAATTTTATTATTTACGATGCTGGCGACAAAAAATCCGCTCGCTATCAGCAGTATTTTGCCATTGAGAAGATATTGCAAAGAGTTTCGCAGTTTAGAGAGACCAAAACCGGCCGTAAAAGAAAAGGCGGCATCATTTGGCATACGCAAGGGTCGGGCAAGTCTTTGACTATGGTAATGCTGGTTAAGGCCTTGATCGAAGAGCCGTCGATTGTTAACCCGAGAATTATAGTGGTAACCGACAGAATTGATTTGGATAAGCAAATCGCCACGACTTTTAATAATTGCAATATCAAAAAGGATGTTATTACCGCCCGCACCGGACGGCATTTGTTGGATTTAATCAAGGAAAAAAATCCTAATGTCATCACGACTTTGGTTCATAAATTCGAGAGCGCCGGCAAGAAAGAAGACTTTGCTGATCAGGATGAAAATATTTTTGTGTTGGTGGACGAGGCGCATCGTACGCAAGGCGGTTCGGCTAATATGGAAATGAATAGCATTATTCCCAATGCTTGCTTTATAGGTTTTACCGGCACGCCGTTGATGAAAAATGAGAAGCATATTTCGGTGGATAAATTCGGAGATTATATTGATAAATACACAATTGATGATGCCTTGGCTGATCATGTTATTTTACCTTTGATTTATGAAGGGCGTTTTATTGAGATGTATCAGCTCTCAAAGGAGCAGATGGATGTGCATGTTGATGATATAAAAACCGATCTTGATAAGGAAAAACAGAAAATTTATCAAAACAAATTTTCCGGCCAAATAATCGAGCAAAATCAAAGCAGGATAGAGGAGATAGCCAGGAATATTCAAAAGCATTTTGGTGAAAAATTTTCCGGAACAGGTCTTAAAGGGCAGGTGGTGGCGCCAAGCAAGCACACGGCGGTTTTGTTTTGGAAATATTTTGAGCAGAATACTAAATTAAAGACGGCCGTAGTTATTTCCGACATTGGCGCCGGCGAGGATCCGGAGGATGACAAGAAAAAAGAAGTGGTTGATTTTTTGACCGAGGTTAAACATAAATACCGCGATTTGAAATCTTACGAAACCAATGCTGTTGACAGTTTTAAGAAGGACCCTTCCGGCGTGGACTTGTTGATTGTGGTTGATAAGCTTTTAACCGGTTTTGACGCTCCGCGCAATACTGTTTTGTATTTGGCTAAGGATTTGCGCGACCACAATTTGCTTCAGGCTATTGCTCGCGTTAATCGTCTCTTTGATAACGAAAAAGATAAATTGCCCAAAACGGCCGGTTATATTATTGATTACTCCGAGAATGCCAAAAATCTTGATCGAGCCATGAAATTATTCGGCAATTACGATGAGGATGATGTGCGCGGAACTTTGATTGATTTGAAAGATAAAATTGGGGATTTGGAAAAGTCTTATGGCGCGGTGGCGGAATATTTTAAGGGCATTAAAAATAAGGAGGATCAGGAAGAATATATCAGAAGGTTCGAGGAAGAAAAAGAAAGAAAGGATTTTTATAAGGCCGTTAATGATTTGCTTCGCAATTTAAGCGAGTGTATGATGTTGGAGGATTTTCCTAAAGAATTTTCTAATTTGAATGTTTATCAAAAAGACATTAAGAAGATTCTGGAAATTCAAAAAAATGTTCGCGTCCGCTATACGGATTTAGATGACTATTCCGACTATCGGCGCCAGTTGGTTAAAATATTGGATAGATATATTGATGCTCGCGAGGCGGAGGTTTTGACTTTGCCGATTGATTTAAGCGACAAAGAATCTTTGAATAGAGTTGTGGAAACTTTGAATTCCGATGCTTCCCGCGCCGCCGCCATTGCCGCGCAAACTGATAAGGTTATTCATGATAATTGGAAAAGCGATCCGGAATATTATGATAGGTTTTCCAAGAAAGTCGAAGAGATACTGCGCAGTATGAGAGAGAAAAAAATGGAGGACTTGGAAGCGTTTAATCAAATGAGGTTGTTGCGCGACGAGATGTTGGATAAAAAGGACGCGGAGTTGCCGGCCGGCATAGAGCCTAATTCCGGCAAAGATGTGTTTTATCGTAATTTGCGTGATTATTTTGTTGAGTATGATTTGTCGGATAATGGCTATATTGAAATAGTGAAAGAGATTTTTGATATTTTAAAGAAAGAGATCAGAGTTGATTGGCAAAGAAATTCCGAGGTGAAAAGACAGATTATGAATAAAATAGATGATTATTTGTATGACGTGGTGAGAGGGCAAAAGGGTATTGATTTAAGCAATGAGCAGATGGTGAAGCTTAATGAAAGAATTATGGAGCTGGCAGTTATGAATAGTGAGATGTTTTAATAAAAAAAACGCGCCTTTGACCACCCTTCTTAATGGGAGGGAATAAAATCATATGGAGGAAAAAAAATTTATTTGGGGTAAATATAGTTTTGATTATTTTATTCTCAAGGAAGACAGGAAAACAATCAGTGTTCGAGTGACGCCGAAAATGAAAGTGATAGTGAAATGCCCGGAAAAAATAAAAGATTCGGAGCTGGAAGAATATTTAAAAAGGAAATATAATTGGATTGCCGAACAGCTGGATTTTTTTAAGAAATTTCAAGGCAAACAGGAGAAACAATATATTTCCGGCGAGGCGGTTTTGTATTTGGGCCGGCAATATAAATTAGTCATAAAAAAAGGCGAGGATGAGAGAATTGTTTTAAAAGGCGGCGAATTGCATTTATTTGTTGAAGACGGCAGAGGTAATGCCGAATACAACGAAACTATTTTAAGAAATTGGTATAATAGGCGAGCTAGAGAAATTTTTACGAAAAGATTTGAGGAGATGATTAAGAAATTCGATTTTAATTTTTATCCGATATTGATAGTCAGAAAAATGGATAAAAAATGGGGAAGCTTTACCGGTCAAAGGAGAATTATTTTAAATCCAAAACTAATTCAAGCTTCTCGAGATTGTGTTGATTATGTGATAACCCATGAACTTTGCCATTTTAAATATCGCGATCATGGCAGTAAATTCTATAAATTATTAACGTCTAAAATGCCGAACTGGGAGAAAGTAAGAGATAAATTAGAGATGAGATTTTTATAATTTTAAAATCTATAAAATTTTATATTTTTATTTGAGGATAAGACGATTTTATCAGATTAATGAATTCACTCTCATCCATTTCTTTGGTGTCGCGCGAACCTCTTTCGCGGATGGCCAGCTTGGCGGAAGATATTTCTTTATCTCCGACGACTAATATGTAAGGCACTTTTTCATTGACGGCTTTGCGCGTTTTATTACCAACTGTTTCGGAAGAGTCGTCCACTTCGACGCGGATTTCCGCGGCTTGCAGTTTTTCTTTAAGTTTATAACAATAATTAATGTGGCTTTCGCCGACAGAGATGATTTTAACTTGGATTGGAGCTATCCAAATAGGGAAATTTCCGGCGTAGTGTTCAATTAAAACCCCGATGAAGCGCTCAAAAGAACCTAAGAGCGCGCGATGCAACATATAAGGTTTTTCTTCTTCTCCCTTTTTGTTGATGAAGAACATCTCGAATTTTTCCGGTAAATTAAAATCAAATTGCAAAGTTGAGCATTGCCATTCGCGTCCGATTGCATCTTTGATTTTAAAATCTAATTTCGGTCCGTAAAAGGCGGCGCCGCCAATATCTTTAGTGACGTGTAGGCCTTTTTCTTCGGCCACTTTTTCCAAGACTTGTTCGGTAAAGTTCCATCCCTCTTCCGATCCCGGATATTGGTCGGATTTTGGATCGCGCACCGAGAGATAAACATGGACGCTGTTTATGTCAAACCCGAAAGATTTATAGATAAAAAGAATAAAATCTATAACGCGCTTTAATTCGTTTTCCACTTGGTCGGCTCGGCAAATGATATGGGCGTCATCCTGAGTGAAACCGCGGACGCGGGTCAAACCAGAAAGTTCGCCTTTCTTTTCATAACGATAGACAGTGCCGCATTCGGCCCAGCGCAAAGGTAATTCGCGGTAGGAATAAGGCCGGCTTTTGAAAATTTGAATATGGAACGGGCAGTTCATCGGTTTTAAAAGGAATTGCTCAGATTCTTTGGCTTGCTCGTCATTTTGACTTTCTTTCAAAGTCTGGCCGACTTCAAGCGGCGGGTATATGCTGTCGCTGTAGAAGCCCCAGTGCCCAGAAGTCTCCCAGAGCTTGCGGTTGCCGATATGGGGAGTGCGCACAAGTTCATATCCGTTTTTAAGGTGTTCGCGATACCAAAAATCTTCTATGATACGCCACAATATCGCTCCCTTGGGATGCCAAAGAGGCAAACCCAGCCCCACCATCTCATCAATATGGAAAAGTTCCATTTCTTTGCCGATTTTTCGGTGATCGCGCTTTTCAGCCTCCTCGCGGCTTTTAATATAAGAATCCAATTCTTCACGGGTTGCAAAAACCAAAGCGTAAATGCGGGTCAGCATTTTATTTTTTTCATCGCCGCGCCAATAAGCTCCGGCCGTTTTATCCAATTTGAATCCGTCGCCGTTTATTTCTTTGGTATTTTCTATGTGCGGCCCGCGGCACAGATCGGTAAAATTTCCGACCGTGTAATAAGAAACCTCGCTTTGGCCTTCCTTTTTCAAGTCTTCTATCAATTCAGCTTTGTAGATTTGTCCGGATTTTTTCTCTTTTTCCAGAGCTTCGGCGATCGGCATTTCGGCGCGCGTAAATTCCAAGTTTTGTTTCAGTAAATGCCTGGCTTTTTTCTCTATTTCTTTCAGATTTTCCTCGCTGATTTTGGTTTCGCCGAAGTCAAAGTCGTAGTAAAAACCGGTGTCAATGGCCGGTCCGATGGCGAATTTGACGTCCGGATAAAGCTCTTTGACCGCCGCCGCCAGGACGTGCGACAGCGAATGGCGGATCACCTCGATTGATTGATTGCTCATAAGTTTTATTTAGAATTTAGTTTATTTATAAAAAAATCTCATCTCAGAACATTAAAAATATAAAAATTTTAATGCTCTGGGACGAGACTTTTTAGAATTTACCAACTCGATTTGCGTTTTAATTCGTAAATCGTAATTCGTAAATCGTAATTCGGTTCGCGGTTCCACCCAGTTTTCTTCTTTGGCAAAGAAAGAAGACGCTTAATTGAACGGCTTGGTCCGGAAGGAGGAATTCCCCGCGCTTGGTAGGCGCGGCAATCGCCGTTTGAATTCTGATATTAATATTAGCATTTTTATCCAGACTGTCAATATTAATAAAAAAAGCGAACCGAAGTTCGCCTTGATATTCCTAACAATGAATTTGCGTTACGACGGGTTTGATGTAGACAACCCCCTCATTCTCTTTGACGACTATCCAATTTTTCATAAGAACAACAGGATGAATTGTTCTTATGTCGTGCATTTTTTTCGCGGTGGCGCTTCCCGCCTTTTTTTCAGCCTCTACAAAACTGAAAGTCAAAATGTCTCTGACTTCAGGCTTTTTTTTGAAAATTTTTTTTAACGGTATGTTATCGAGAATAATAACGTTCCCGTCAAAGCCGCTAAAACACACATACACAGTATATGCGTGACTACGGGGGTTTTTTGTTGCCTCTTTTTTTCGTTTTTCTCTTCCGAAGAGGTTTGTAAGAGACCTTCTTTTTTTTAGCCGCCAATTGCCGGAACTGTAGCTTGCAAAAACTGTTTTGGGCACATTAGGTAAAGTGAAATCTCTTATTGTTTCTCTCTCATGGTCCAACAAACCATCGTTTGACAAATTCATTACTTTTCCCTTTCTTTTTTTTGATGTTTTGTTATAAAGTTCAGTCTTTCATATTAGGATATTTCTTTGCTTTTGTCAACAGCGACAAAATAGGGTAAAATATAGTAGTATTAATTAATAAAATTAACCCTAAAATTTATGGAAGAACAAATCCAGCCAGCAACGCCGGCACCGAAGTCCGGCTTGGCTAAAATTATCATTATTAATGCCGCGATAGCTTTGGTTGTTTCGGCGATTGTCAGTTTCGCTGTTTCGTCAATCGTTGTGAATCAGAATTTGGCCGGTTTGGCGGAAATGCAAAAGAAAGTTGAAGCTTTGACCGGAAAAATCAACATAAAATAGAATCGTTTAATTTAATGCCGCTATTTAACTTAAAATCCAATTTTTCTCCGACCGGCGACCAGCCGCAGGCGATCAAAAAATTGTCGGAAGGCCTTAAATCCGGGTTTAAAAACCAGACGCTTTTGGGCGTAACCGGCTCGGGCAAGACTTTCACCATGGCCAATGTTATTGCCAAGAATGACCGGCCGGTTTTGATAATTTCCCACAACAAAACTTTGGCCGCCCAGCTTTACGGCGAATTCAAGGATTTTTTCCCGGAAGCGGCGGTGCATTATTTTGTTTCTTATTACGATTATTATCAGCCAGAAGCTTACATCCCGCAAACCGACACTTACATTGAAAAAGAAACTCAAATCAACGAGGAAATAGACCGTTTGCGCCACGCCGCTACGCAGTCGCTGATTAACCGGCGCGACGTAATAATCGTGGCCAGCGTTTCCTGCATTTACGGCTTGGGCGAGCGCGAAGAATATATTGCGGCCAGCAAGAAATTTTTTGTCGGGCAGAAAATAAGGCGGAATGATTTGCTGCGCGAACTGGTTATTATTCAGTATTTGCGCAACGACAAGGAAATTTTGCGCGGACAATTTCGCGTTCGCGGCGAAAATATCGATATTCATCTGGCAACCGGCGAAGCGGTAGTGCGACTGGTTTTGTCGGCGGATGAGATTTTAAAGATTAAGATTTTCAATATCAATCCGGCCGAAAAAATTCCGGTTTGGGGCCGCGATTTGACGCGCGCATCCGGTTTGGATTTGCCGGAAATAAGCATTTTGCCGGCCAAGCATTTTATGACGCCGAAAGAGCGGATGGATAAAGCTTTGTCGGATATCCGCGCGGAATTGGCCGAACGCCTGAAAGAGCTGGAAAAACAAGGGAAAAACGTTGAAGCTTATCGTTTGGATAAAAAAACCCGTTATGATTTGGAAATGATTGAGGAAGTCGGCTACTGCAACGGCATTGAAAATTATTC
This sequence comes from uncultured Gammaproteobacteria bacterium, assembly GCA_964486475.1. Lineage (GTDB taxonomy): Bacteria > Patescibacteriota > Patescibacteriia > Patescibacteriales > WJLG01 > JBAZHE01. Next base: position 11,213 of record CAZALZ010000004.1, read on the forward strand.
GCGCCATTTTTCCGGCCGGGCCGCGGGTGAACCGCCGGCGACGTTGATGGATTTTTTTCCTGAAGATTATTTATTGTTTGTTGACGAGTCGCATGTTACTTTGCCGCAGATTAGCGGCATGCAGGCCGGCGACCGGGCGCGCAAGGATACTTTGGTAGAATTCGGTTTCCGCTTGCCGAGCGCCCGCGACAATCGGCCGCTGACTTTTGATGAGTTTGAGAAAAAAATAAATCAGGCGATTTTTGTTTCCGCCACGCCGCGCGAATATGAATTAAAATCTTCCAAGCAGATCGCGGAGCAAATTATCCGTCCGACCGGTTTGCTTGATCCGAAAACGGAAGTGCGGCCGACCGCCGGGCAGATTGATGATTTGGTCGCCGAAGTGGAAGAGCGGGCCAAGAAAAAAGAGCGCGTTTTGGTGACTACTTTGACCAAGCGGATGGCGGAGGATTTGACCGAACATTTTTCCGAACGCGGTTTGCGCGTCCGCTATTTGCACAGCGAAATAGACACTTTGGAAAGAATGGAAATTCTTTCCGATCTGCGCGAAGGAAAATTTGATTGTTTGGTCGGAATCAATCTTTTGCGCGAAGGCTTGGATTTGCCGGAAGTTTCTTTGGTGGCGATTTTAGATGCCGACGTGCCTGGGTTTTTGCGCAACGAAATTTCCTTGGTCCAGACAATGGGCCGCGCCGCCCGCCACGAAAACGGCCAGGTCATAATGTATGCCGACACGATTACGCCGGCCATGAATTACGCCATCAAGGAAACCGAGCGCCGCCGCCGCCTTCAAGCCGATTATAATAAAAAGCATCATATTGTTCCAAAAAGAGCGGAATCAAAAGTTAAAGGAAAAATTATTTAATTTCAGTTAAATTTTAATTATTTACAAAATAGTTGAAAAGTGTTATTATAAAAAACATTGGAGGTTTGGAGGATTTTGGAGGGAATGGAACATTTTAAAAATATTTTTTGTTTTTTAAACTTCAGTGGAGGAGGGGTTATGAGTATCTGTAGGCCAAGATTTTTTTACGGTTTGGTGGAAAAAGAGTTGGGCGACAAAAGAGGGTACGTGTTTTGTTTGGTTGACACTTCTTCCGGCCTTTTTGCTTGGTTCAATCGTCCTTATGAACTTGGGCAAGCAATTGCAGCACTTATCGGCAAAGTTGCTTCCGAGAGAAAAGAATATAAAATTTCTTTGTTACCTCGGAAAAGAGAAACATCGGAAATTATTTTGGAAGATCAGGAAGATGTTCTCAATTGGGTCGATTCTTTGGCGGACAGAGGAGCGGAAAAAGATTATTTTTTTCATGAGAAAGGAAGAATTTTCTTTCCGGGATTGGAATACCAAGCGGTTTCAGAAGTTGTTGATAATATTGAACCAGAAGATTGCTATTTTGGGCCATTTTTCTGCGAAGGAGATTTCACCAACGATCCGAATACTCTGCCGGCTGAAATCAGCAGTATGTACAAGTTCATTGATTTGAATGCTGTGCAAGCGATTTTTACTGTTATGAACGAGGAAGTTCGCAAAGCGTTACACCCGGAAGAAATAAACAGTATAAACCGAAGAAACGGCTGGACCGGTGTTTCCGACCCGTCGCCGGTAATGCCAATGTTGGATTAAGGAGTCTGCCTGTACTCCGAACTGCCTTGATGCTTTTCGCATCGGGCAGTTTTTTATTTTATTCAAATTTGATATAGTATAGATATATTTATTCGCGTACTTGCGGATTAGCATTATATTTATGAAATACGATTTTATAACCGTCGGCGGCGCCGTTGAAGACATCGCCTTGCGCGTTTCCGACAGCCAAATAATCAACAACCCGAAAGATGTTTTGCGCCAAAAGTTAATCGCTTTTGAATACGGCGCCAAAATTCGCGTCGACGAATGCCAACGTTATTTCGGCGGCGGCGCCCACAACGCGGCCATTTGCCTGGCGCGCCTAGGCTTGACAGCCGGACTTTTGACCGCGGTCGGCGACGATGAAATCGGAAAAAGAATTTTTCAAAACCTTTCCGACAACGGCGTTGACGCGCGCTTGGTGGAAAGAATCCATAAAACGCCTTCCGGTTTTTCCGTCATAATAATCGGGCCGCAAGGCGAGCACACGGCTTTTGTCTACCGCGGCGCGGCCGAATTGCTGGAAGTGAATGATGTCGCCGCCCATATGCTTTCCGGCGCCAAAAATCTTTATATTTCTTCTTTGTCCGGCCGCTGGGAAGCGATTTTAAACAAAGTTTTTTCCGCTAAAGGCCCGGCGATTTTTTGGAATCCCGGCTTGGTTCAGCTGGCCGCCGGCGCCGGAAAATTGAAAAAATATTTGGCCAAAACCGAGATTTTATTTCTTAACAAAGACGAAGCTTTGGAACTGGCCGTTTCCGAAGGCAAATACAAAAAATCCGGAGAAAAATTTTTGCGCGACAGCCGCGGGTTGATTGAGGCGATAAAAAGCCTGGGGCCGGAAAAAGTCGTTATCACCGACGGCGAGAACGGCGCGGATTATTTTGACGGCGAAATTTTTTATCACGAAAAATCTTTGGGCGTGCCAATAAAAAATATCGCCGACACGACCGGCATCGGCGACGCTTTTTGTTCAACTTTTTCCGCCGGGCTGGAAATATACAGAGGTGATTATAAAAAATCAATGAAGCTGGCGATGAGAAATTCCGCCTCCGTTTTAAAGAAATTCGGCGCCCAGAACGGCTTAATTAAAATCAATAAACGCGGCCGATAATATTTTTTGTTTTTCGTTCGCAAGGTAAATGTTATATGGTTTTTAATGAAGAGCAGCAAAATATTATCAATAATATTTTTGGGGCTTATATAATTTCCGCGCCGGTCGGCACCGGGAAAACTACGATTTTAACCGAGCGAGTGGCCAAGGCCATAGAGTCTGGCGTTAAGTCGCGGGAAATTTTATGTTTAACTTTTACCAATCGCGCCGCCGAAGAAATGTCTGATCGCATCCGTGTGCGTTTGGGGAAAAAAGAGATTTACGACGAAGTGACTGTTAAAACTTTTCATGGCTGGTGCGCTTATTTTATAAAAAACGAGTCTAAGCGAATCGGTTTGCCTCGGGATTTCGCGATTTTTGAAGAAGACGAACAGCGGGAAGTGATGGAGAAAATTTTGGAAAAACATCCGGAAATCAGGATCAACCAAGAATTCGCGCGGCGGGAAATAATGGAATTGCTTGAGAGGATATATAATGTTCGGTTAAATAATTTGTTGCGCGAGATCGGCTGCCGGATAGAGGATTTGCCCGACGATCCGGCTATGGAAAAAATCGCCCAAGAATATTGCCAAACTTTAGCCGATCAGAACGCTTTGGATTTTAACGAACTGGTGCTTGTCGCTTTGCGCGCGCTTTATTTGGATAAACAAATTCAGCAAAAATGGTCGCAAAAATATCGTTTTATTCAGTTGGATGAATTTCAGGATACTCATTTGTCGGAATATTTGGTTGTTAAGGAATTGGCCAAGACCCATAAAAATATTTCCTTTATCGGCGATCTGGATCAGACGATTTATTCTTGGCGCGGTTCCAAGCCGTTTTTTTTGAAGAAATTAATAAAAAGCCATTTTCCGGAAACGCGCGAAGCCGGACTTTCCACGAATTATCGCTTTAATCCCAATGTTTTGGCGGCCGTGAAATCATTTTTGGGAAGTTTCATGAACCCGGAAACCAAGGATTTGAAAACTCTGAAAGAAAATGACAAAGAAGAAAAAGCTGTTAATGTTTTTGCGGCGCACAATTTTCATGAAGAAATTTCCTGGGTGATTGAAAAAATAAAGAATTTAAGAGAGGAAAACCCGGAAGCCAGCGTTGCCGTAATTTCCCGAACTAATAATTTAATCGCCAAAACCGCGGAGATTTTCGCCGAAAAAGGCGTCGCGCATATTACGGTTGATAAATATGAGTTTTTCCGCCGGCAGGAAGTCAAAGATCTTTATGCTTATTTAAAAATAATTTTCAATCGTTTTGACTTGGAGGCGGCTTATCGTTTGGTGAAGCGTCCGCCGCGCAATATTGGTCCGGCGACAATCAAAGCGATTTTGACCGACGGCGAAAAAGCCGGTTTTAAGGTTTCCGATTTGCTGAATTTTAAAAATTATAAATATCCGGAGCCGTTTTTTGATTTGATCAATCGTTTTGATAAAGGGCGCTTGGTGGTTTTGGACACTGAAACGACCGGAACCGATGTTTTGTCCGATGAAATTATTCAGATATTTGCCATTGAAGTCGTTAACGGTCGGCCGGGAAAGGAATTTCATTGTTATGTCAAAAACAAAATTCCGGTCGGTTTTTCCGAAACGATTCATGGCTTGTCGGATGAGTTTCTGCGAAAAAACGGCGAAGAGCCGGCGAAAGCTTTGGCGGACTTGAAGGAATTCATCGGCGCGGATGTGCCAATCGGTCATAATGTTAATTTTGATTTGTCCATGATTTCGGAAAACGGCAAGCGTTGCGGCGTTAATTTTATCTTTAAAGAATATTATGACACTCTTGATTTGGCCAAACGAACGGTTGAAGCGCCGAATTATCGTTTGACGACTTTGGCGAATTTATTGGGTTTGGCCGCGGCTACGCACGACGCCCGTGACGATGTTTCGGCTACGGTCGGATTGCTCGGAGTTTTGGTGGAACGCTTAAAGAAAAACGCCGGCCAAAGAGTCAAAATTTGGCAGGCGCATTCGGCGAAGTTTTTGCCGCTCGCTAATTTGATAGATTCCTGGCAAAAAACGGTTCTGGAAAATCGTCCGGCCGAAGTTCTGAAAAAAGTCTGGAAAGAATCCGGTTTGGACGAATATTATAAAACAGACGATAAAGCGGAAGAACGGGAAAAATCAATAAAAGAATTGGAAAAAATATTTGTTGAAAAAGATGATCCGAAAAAGCGTCCGGAAGTTTCTTTACGCGAGCTGATCCATTACGCCGCTTTGGTCAAAGATATAAATTTCCTCGGGCTGGAAAAAGGCAAAGTGCCGATTGTCACCGCGCATCAGGTTAAAGGCTTGGAATTTGATTATGTTTTTATAATCGGCTTGAACGAGTATGTTTTTCCCATACCAAAGTCTGATTTGGAAGAGGAAAAGCGCTTGTTTTATGTGGCTATGACTCGCGCCAAACAGAAAATTTTCCTTACGTATAGCCGTTTTCGCGATAACGACTTTCCGGCCACAAAAAGCCGTTTCGTTGATTTTATTGACCAAAAATTCGTTGATTTCTCGTAATCTTTTTTCAGTATTGACTTTTTATTTGGAATATGATAATTTTTAACGTTAAGAAGTACATTTAAATAAATTATACAAAGGAGTGTGTTATGCGTAGAATTTGCGAATTTTTAGGCCTGACAGGATTATTGTCCTGTTTGATATTCTTTTTGCTAGTTTATATTGACGAGCAGGAAAATAAGCCTAAAAAAGCTTCCTTTGGGGAGGCTTACGCAAATACAACAACGCATAATAACCTCCCTGAATTTTTTCAACTTCCTGTCCAACCCGTTCAACCGGATTTGGGAAAAATCCCGGTTCATTCTTACGAAAGAAAAAAACCGCCGATAATTCCAGGGAGATCGAAAAAAAATAACGATATTTCTTTGAGAAAGTCGTTATTTATAGAAACTTTCGGCGGTTTCTTGCTGGAAAGGTGTTTGGCGGAAGGATTGGACTCTTCTCAATTCAATGTGTTAGTGGCTCTTGTCGGGCATGAATCCGGTTGGGAGCCTTACCGGAAAAATCCGACTTCTTCCGCCAGAGGTTTTTTTCAACTTCTCAACTGCACAGGAAAAGATCTTTGTCGGGATTTTGGAATTCCGCCTGATCTTTACGACCCTTATAATCCCTATCAAAATTTAATGTTAGGGGTTCATCTTTACGCCAAAAATTTTAAAAAGTTCAAAAGCGTAAAATGGGCTGTTTCCGCTCATTATAATGGGCCGGGTGCAGTTAAAGAGGTCGCAGAATATTTTGGCGGGGTTGAAAAAGACCCCTTTGTTAAGCAAGTTGCCGGTATGACAAGTATTCCTTGTAAAAAGCTTTCTAAAAAGGAAGCAAAACAATGGAAAAAATATTTGTCATATGGTTTCTACTGATTTTAGCCCCCTAAATTTTGATTTAGGGGGTTTTATTGACTTTTTTTGAATAATATGTTATTATTCAAAGGTTAAGAATGAAAGGTACTTTTTTATTTTTAATCAAAAAAGCACATTAAAAACAAAAAAAGGGGTTTTTATGTTTATGAAGGATTATGTCCTATATTTTGGTTTTTTTATTCTCCTCCTTGTTTTTCTTCTATTTTTTTTCATTTTTTTGGTTGTAAAAATAGCAACCAGAAAAGAGAATGGGGGATATGAGAAAAAAACGAGCTTTTTAAAAGCTCTGAAAAAAAATTCTGGAAACGACGGTCGTTTCTGGGGTTTTGCAGCCCTTTCTTTTTTTGTTATCCTTCTTTTTTTAGTTTTTTCTTCTAAACAAGAAGGCGCTGGCGGCGAGATGAGCCTTGATCCCAATGTAAATTGGGAGGCGATCAAGGACTTGCTGGACGAGACTACCGTACCGGTACCGGTACCGGTATCTTTTTCAAAGGTTTCCGGAGAAGAAGAAACAGCCTATTGGAAAAAATGGGCTGAAGATCGCGGCTATGGGAAGGTTTGCCGCGAAATAAATTCCCAATGGGGAGAGTACATTAAAAAACGGTGCTCTGCCCATGGGTTTTCTGCCTGGCGGGAAGTCGTCGCCAGGGCGGCGATAGAATCAGCCGGAAACCCACAAGCGGTTTCAGCCGATAGCGCCCTCGGCTTAATGGGGATTAAATTAAAGACCGCTCTGGAGGGTTTTCCTGGTTTGACGGCGGAGGATCTCAAAGATCCCCATATCTGTATTGAGGCTGCTGTCAGAACATTAGCCAAACTGCAAAAAAGCGGTTTGAGCCAAAATGATATCTGGCTGGCCTATCGCTATGGTGCCGCCGGCGCCACGGCGAAAAAAAGCGACGAGAGGACTGCTCCGTATAAAGCAGTTCTCGGCGTAATCGCCGCCGCCGAGATTTAATCAACCCTTCTGTTCGCAATCGCGGGCAGAAGGGATTTTTTTAAAAGCTGATATTTGTTTTAAAATTATTTTACGTTTTTATTTAAAACCGTGTTTTTATGATTATTAAAAAAATATTTTTGAATATTAGCTAAAAAAATAAATAATGTTAAACAAAAAATTATTAACCGCCACCCCCTTGACAATTTCCTTATTTGAATATACAATTTGTTTATAAAACATAAAGAATATCAATTTAAGAGTAAACTTTGTTTACCAAGATATTTTGTTTGGTAATTTTTTTTGTTAATGACAAAAGAAAAAAATCAAGCCATTAACTCCAAAGAATTTATTGAAGCTGAAGGGGAGGTGGTGGAATTAATGCCGGCCGGAACTTTTAAAGTTGTTTTGGCCAACGGACATGAGATTTTGGCTCATCTTTCCGGTAAGATGCGAATGAATAAGATTCGTATTTCCGTTGGAGATCATGTCAAAATGCAAATCAGTCCTTATGACCTTACTAAAGGTCGTGTTGTTTTCCGTTTATAATTCAGTTTAATATTATATTTATGAAAGTTAGAGCCAGCGTTAAAAAAATTTGCAAAGATTGTAAGACTGTTCGTCGCGAAGGACGAGTTTGTGTTATTTGCAAAAATCCCAAACATAAACAAAGACAAGGGTAATTAAATATTCACTACATTATTTAAAATTCGCATGGGCGTCGTTTGTAGCGGCGCGGATAAAATTTGCGGATTAGTATTAATAAAATATGGCAACAGCAAGAATAGCCGGAATTAACATACCGAGCGAAAAAAAAATTAAGATTTCTTTGGCCTACCTTTATGGAATCGGACGTTCCAATGCTTTAGATATTCTTTCTGAAGCCGGCGTGGATTCCGAGAAAAGAACTAAGGATTTAACTGAGGCCGAAGTTAATGCTATCCGCGAAATAACTGAAAAAAAATATATAATAGAAGGCGATTTGCGCCGTGAGGTTGTAGGTAATATTAAACGTTTGAAAGAAATAGGTTGCTGGCGGGGGAATCGCCATATTAAGGGTTTGCCAGTTCATGGCCAGACCACTAAAAGAAATAGCCGCACCGTACGCGGCGGAGGACGCAAAACCGTCGGTTCCGGTCGAAAGCCGGCCGCTCAAAAGACTTAATGATTTTCTTTACTATTTTTGAATAGAACCTAAAACAATATGAACGAAGAACAAAAAGAGCTTGAACAAAAAAATACCGTTGCTCCGGAAAAAATAGAGCCGAAGGTCGAAGAGATTACTTCGGTCGATTTGGAAAGCGATGATGGTGAGATTGACAGCATACTTGGCAAAGGCGATGCCAGCGAAGACCTTCCGGAAGAAATAAAAAAGAAATTGGAAAGCCGTAAAGAAGAAAAATCCAGTAAAAAGGTTTTTAAAAAGAAAAAGAAGCGCGCCAAGGTCAAGACTGAAAACGGAAAAATTTTTATAAAAGCAACTTATAATAATACCATTATTACCGTAACCGATGTCGGTGGAAATGTTTTGTCTTGGGCTTCTGCTGGAGTGGCCGGATTTAAAGGTCCGAAAAAGGCTACTTCTTACGCGGCGCAGATAATTACTAAAATAGCTTTAATGAAAGCCAAGGAAGATTATGGTTTTAAGGAGGCCGCGGTTTATGTCAATGGCATCGGCACTGGCAGAGAAGCCGCCATTCGCGCCGTTAACGCTAATGGTATAAATATTTCCGCCATTCGCGATATTACTCCGATTCCGCATAATGGTTGCCGACCTAAAAAACCGAGAAGAGTTTAAAGATAATTCCTAATATTGTTTTTTTTATTTCATTCTTATGAAAAATATAGATCCAAAATGCAAACAATGCCGCCGCCTGGGAGAAAAATTAATGTTTAAAGGAGAACGCTGTAATTCGGCTAAATGCGCTTTAACCAGAAGAAACTATGTTCCTGGTTTTCATGGCCCAAAACAAAGACCGAATGCCAAAAAAAGCGATTATGCCAATCAGTTAGCTGAAAAGCAGAAAGCCAGAAAACAATATCTTTTATCTGAAAGCCAATTTAGAGGTATTTTCGATATGGCTGCCAAGAAGATTGGTAACACCGAAGAGCTTTTGCTAAAACTTTTGGAAACCAGGCTGGATAATGTTGTTTATCGTTTAGGTTTTGCCTCTTCTCGTTCAGAAGCTCGGCAGTTGGTAAATCATGGTCATTTTGCCGTTAACGGTAGAGGCGTTAATATACCTTCTTTCCGCGTCAAACAAGGTTCAATAATAAAAATTAAAGAATCAAGCAAAAGAAAAAAGAAATTCTCCGATATTGAAAATAAAATCAAAAACGCGGAAAGACCCGGTTGGCTTCATGTTAGTTTCGAAGATTTAAGCGGAAAAGTTTTACATGAACCGTCCGCCAAAGATGTTAAGACTAACTTTGACGCTCACGTTATCGTTGAATATTATTCCAGATAATTTTAATTCCTCCGGACAAGGAGGCTCTAAATAAAAAAATATGGAAACAATAGCAAGACCGAATAAAATAGAATTTTTGAAAGGCGCTTCAGCCAACGAGGCGACTGTGGTCGTGGAGCCGTTTTTCCCTGGTTATGGTATGACCGTGGGAAATTCTTTGCGCCGCGTTATGCTTTCTTCTTTGGTTGGCACGGCCGTTGTCGGGGTTAAAATAGAAGGCGCAAATCATGAATTTAGTTCTTTGCCCCATATTAAAGAAGATGTTTTGGAGATTGTAATGAATATTAAAAATTTGAAAGTTAAGGTTGACGGCGATGATGAGGAAATAAAATTAGAACTTGAGGTCAAAGGCAAAAAAGAAGTTAAGGCTGAGAATATTAAAAAAGACTCACGAGTGGAAATCGTCAATAAGGATTTGGTCATCGCTAATATTACCGACGATGCCGGATCTTTAAAAATGGAAATAACCGTCGGCCGCGGCCGCGGCTATCTCCCGGTTGAAGCCAATGAAAGCAAAAACAAGGAAATAGGCTATATTGAAACCGACGCCGTTTTTTCCCCGGTTTTATCGGCCGGTCTAAGAGTGGAGAATGTCCGCGTTGGGAAAATGACTAATTGGGATAAGTTAAGCATTGATATAATCACTGACGGAACAATCACTCCGGAGGAAGCCTATAAAGAATCAGTTAAAATATTACAAGAACAAGTCGCTTCTTTAAGCGGAGAGGTTTTGCTGGAAGCTGAAGGTGGTGAAGAGAAAAAAGAAAATGAAGATTTGGATAAAACATCTTTAGCTGAAGACTCTGATGATAAAGAGAAAAAAAGCAAGAAATCATCTAAAGAAAAGAAGAAGTAATTATTTTTTAAAGATCTATTTAGAATATTCGCCTTATTCGCGGATTATCATAATGTTAATATGAGACATAGAAAGAAAAAAGTAACTTTGGATCGCAAAACCGATCAGCGCGGTTTATTGCTTCGTAATTTGACCGCCAGCGTTTTGATTTATGAAAAAGTTAAAACAACCGAGGCGAAAGCTAAGGTTATTCGCAGCCAGGTAGAAAAAATGGTCACTTTGGCTAAAAAAGGCGATTTATCCTCAGTTCGCGCTTTAATTGCTTATTTGCCGCAAAGAACAGCTGTTTCTAAAGCTATTGAGGTTTTAAAAAAACGCTATGAAAATCGCGTTGGCGGATATACCAGAGTTGTTAAGATTGGCAATCGCCAAGGAGACGGCGCCAAGGTCGCCCAAATTGAACTTGTTTAACAAGGTTTATTTCCTTTAATTTTTAAATGAATTTTAGATTTTCATAATATTTAAAAATTAGAATTTTCTATAATAATATTTATGCAAAGAAACACACATAAAATTGATGCTACTGGACAAGCTTACGGCCGCTTGGCGTCTAAAATCGCTATTTTGTTGCGCGGGAAAAATAAAGCAACTTATACTCCCCATATTGACGAGGGTGATATTGTTGAAGTTTCCAATATTGATAAAATGACTTATACCGGTAAAAAACTAATCCAGAAAAAATATTATCGCGTTTCTCAGTATCCAGGAGGGCTTAAAAGCATTTCTTTAGGGGCTATGAATGAGAAAAATCCCGGCGAGGCTTTGGAAAAAGCCGTTAAGCAAATGTTGCCAGCTAATAAATTGCGTCCGGGAATGTTAAAGCGTTTAATTATCAAATAAATTGTATAATATGGCTAAAAAAGAAAATACAACAAAGAAATCTCCAGTTGTTAAGAAAATATCTTCCGCTAAAATTTCAGAAAAGAAGGCGGATGGTTTTTCTGGAAAATACATTAAGGCTATCGGGCGCCGCAAAACAGCCGTAGCGCAAATCAGATTATATGCCGACGGTCCGGCTGTTCTAATTGTTAACGAAAAAAAAATTGAAGAATATTTTAACGAAGCCAAGTGTTCGTTATCTTTGCAGCCGATCAAGGCGGCCGGTTTGGAAAAAATCGCCGGAGTTTCCGCGATTGTTAAAGGCGGGGGAATTAATTCTCAAGCCGAGGCCGTCCGCCATGGAATAGCCCGAGCTTTAATTTTGATGGACAAGGAATTGCAAGGTTCAATGCGCGCCAAAGGCTGGCTGACCCGCGATTCCCGCAAAGTGGAAAGAAAAAAGCCTGGGTTGAAAAAAGCTCGCCGCGCTCCGCAGTGGTCAAAACGTTAATTATCTATTTCTTTTATATATTCAAAAAATGCACCTTTCAGGTGCGTTTTTTATTGGTTTTTGGTATAATTCTATTATGCGAAGGCGGGAATCCAGAGTATTATAACTTTATAAAATTATTAGATTCCCGCTTACGCGGGAATGACAATTTATGATTGGAGTTTTTGATTCCGGCGTCGGCGGCCTGACCGTTCTAAAGTCTTTACTGAAGCATTTGCCAGATTACGATTATGTTTATCTGGGAGACAACGGCCGCGCACCCTACGGCAACAAAACCAAAAAGCAAGTTTATAAATACACCCGCCAAGCGGTTGATTTTTTATTCGGCCAAGGTTGCGATTTAATCGTGGTTGCTTGCAATACGGCTTCGGCTTTGGCTCTGCGCCGCATTCAGCAGAAATATTTGCCGAAAAAATATCCGGGCAAAAGAGTTTTGGGTGTGGTGCGCCCCATGGCTGAAGCGATCGGCGCTTTAAAAAATATTAATGAGATTGGAATTATTGGTACTAAGGCAACTATTGGCTCGCACATTTATCATATAGAAATAAAAAAGCTCGGCGACAAGAAAAAGATTCTAAGCCGCAGCACACCATTGCTTGTGCCTTTGATAGAGAGCGGAGCTGTGGACAAAAAAGAAACCGAAGAAATTCTAGAAAAATATTTACAGCTGTTCAAAAAGGCCAAAATCAAAGCCTTAATTCTCGGCTGCACGCATTATCCGTATCTGGAAAAACAAATTTCTCAAGTTATGGGTAAAAGTTGCCAAATTTATAATTCCGGCGAGATTGTCGCCAAGTCCTTAAAAGATTATCTCAAAAGACATCCGGAGCTTGGCATAAAAAAATCCGTCCACCGGAAATTAAAATTCTGCACCACTGGTGATATTAAAAAATTTAAGAAGTTGGGAGAGAGGTTTTTAGAAAATAAAATTGGCAATATCAAAAAAATTGAACTATAATTTTAATATGAACAAAAAAATTTTGTTTTTAATACTTACTTTGATTATTGTTGCCGCTGGTTCTGGGGCGGTATTTAGTCTGTATAAATATAATAATCGTGAAAAGAGTGTTATTATGATGGTTTCTTTAATAGAACTTTCTCCTGAAGAAATTATTAAGCAATCAGATGGGGTAATAATTGGCACAGTTAAAGGTTTAAAAACAGTTAAGGCCCAATCAAGTTTTAGTGGCGAAGGAGAGAATGATATTGTAACTAATGCTACTATTTCAGTAGAAAAATATCTTTTCAATCCCCAAAATTTAGATAGTTCAGAAATAGTGGTGCAGACATTTGGCGGGACAATTGGCAATGAAACAATGTTCACCGAAGATGAGCCGAAATTTGAAAAAGACCAACATGTTATTATCTTTTTAAGACAAGCCCAAAATGGATTTTATATAGTTTTCGGTTATTCCCAAGGCGCTTATACTATTAACGGCAACGAGGTGGCTATTGGCGAAAAAGAGCAAAACACTTTCAATAATGTTTTCGGCGGAAAAATGACATTGGATGAACTTGAGAATAAAATAAGCGATATTATTTCTTCTTCAACTGCGGAAAATTAAGATTCGCATTAAAACCGCTGTTTTTAAAAGCAAACGGCGGTTTTATTTTTCTATAAAACCCCTTTTATTTTTTGTGTTTATTTGCTAAGATTTTAGCATAAATACTGGATTCCCGCCGGAGCCTGTCCTCGTGCAGACGGGGGCGGGAATGACAAATTCATGGAGAATTTATTAGACAGAATAAATAGTTTAAAAGAACGTTTGGCGGATGTCTGGCGGGTTTTGGATTTGGAGAAATCCAAGGCGGAATTGGTGGAAAAGCGCGCCATAATGGAGGAGCCGAATTTTTGGTCGGACCAGGAGCGGGCGGTCAAGATCAGTAAGGAAGCCGAAGATTTGGATAAAGAAATAAAAAAATGGGAAGGCGTTAAAGCCGAGATTGATGATGTTTTTGGTTTGATTAATGAGGCGATCAAAGAAAACGACAATATTTTAGAAAAAGAAATAGACAAAAATCTGACCGACCTGGAGAAAAGGTTTGAAGATTTGGAGTTTTTTGCTTTGTTTTCCGGCAAGTATGATCGCAATAACGCCGTTATTTCCATCCATTCTGGCACTGGGGGGGTGGATGCGCAGGATTGGGCGGAGATGTTAGAGCGGATGTATTTGCGTTTTTTTGAAAAGAAAGGCTGGCGCGCGGAAATTTTGGATTCAACTCCCGGTAATGAAGCCGGCATAAAAAGCGTTACAATCAAGGTGGATGGGTTATGGGCTTTCGGGCATTTGCGTTCCGAAGCCGGCGTGCATCGCTTGGTGCGCATTTCACCTTTTGACGCCGAAGCTATGCGTCAAACTTCCTTTGCCTTGGTTGATGTAATGCCGGAATTTGACGATGTCGATGACATTGAAATAAACGACACGGATATAAAATTGGAAACTTATCGTTCGTCCGGCGCGGGCGGACAGAATGTCAATAAAGTGGAAACAGCCGTTCGTATTATTCATATACCAACAGGCATTACTGTTAATTGCCAGACTCAGCGTTCTCAGCACCAGAATCGCGAATTGGCAATTCGGCTTTTAAAATCCAAATTGAAAGAAAGACAGTTGGCCGAGCAGTCGGCTGAACAGAAAGAAGTCCGCGGTGAAGTTCACAAAGCCGAGTGGGGGAGACAGATCCGGTCTTATGTTTTGCAACCTTATCAAATGATCAAAGACCATCGCAGTGAATACGAAACCTCGGATGTTAAAAGCGTTTTGGATGGAGATATTGATATGTTTATTGAAGCGTATTTAAAAATGAAATAGGCCTTTTTATGAAAAGGAGGGTTATTATTTTTATTTCTTGCTGGTGTTTTGCCGCAGGAATCGCCGTTGCCTCATTTTTGCCGAGAAAATTTTTATTGTTTGATATATATTTTTTTGCAATTTTTGCCGTTTTATTTTTAACGGCTTTTTTTGTGGCAAAAAAATATCGCCAAATCATATTTTGGTCGGCATTTTTTTTCTTCGGATTTTGGCGTCTGTCCGTTTCTTTTCCGGCTGATTCGCCGGAAAAAATCTGGCATTACAACGGGCAGAATTTGGAGATCACCGGCGTTGCCGCCAATGAACCGGTGAACAAGGAAAAAAGTCAAAGGTTGGAAATAGAAGTTAAAAATATCGTCGGGATAAAACGGAAAATCAGCGGTCGGATTTTGGTTTCCGCGCCGATTTATCCGGAATATTTTTACGGCGATACTTTGAAATTTCAGTGTGAAATAGAAGCTCCGGGCATAATAGAAAATTTTGATTACGGCCGATATTTGGCCGCCAAGAATATTTATACTGTTTGCTATTCACCGAAAGACATTGAAAAACAAGAATCTAAAAAAAGCCAAACGAATTTATTCGGCCAATTTTTTTGGAAAAAAATATTTTCTTTGCGCGAAAAAATGCGCTCAACCGTTGAGCTTGGATTGCCGGAACCGCAAGCCGGTTTGGTAAAAGCTTTTATTTTGGGCGATTCCACCGCCGTGCCTGACGACCTGAATGATTCTTTTCGCCAAAGCGGACTTTCGCATATCGTCGCGATCTCCGGCACACATATCACTCTTTTGGTCGGTATGTTTTTCTTTCTGCTTCTGGGAATAAACTTAAATCGCCGCCAAGCTTTTTATCTTTCGATTCCTTTGATAATTTTTTATATTCTTTTGGCCGGTTCGCCGGCTTCGGCGGTGCGTTCCGGCGTGATGGGATTTTTGGTTTTGTTGGGTTTGCATGTCGGGCGCTTGAATCGTTTGGATTATTCTTTGGTTCTTTCGGGCGCGGTGATGCTTTTGGTTAATCCGAAATATTTGATTGCTGATGCCGGTTTTCAATTGTCATTCTTGGCGGTCTTGAGCATGGCTTATTTGTATCCGGTTTTTGATAAATTTTTGAAGAAATTTTATGATAAAAAATTTCGGCCGGAATTTTTGCAAAATACTATAAAAATAATTTGCCAAGCTTTCGCCTTGACGATCGCGGCGCAGGTTTTTACTTTGCCGGTTTTGATTTTTAGTTTTCATCAAATTTCTCTGGTCGCGCCGTTTTCCAATATTTTAGTTGTTTGGATTTCGCCCTTCCTGATGGGTGGAGCCTTTGCCGGAATAATTTTATCTTTAATATTTCCGGCCGCCGCGCCTTTTTGGTTTTTGCCAGCCGGAATTTTTGCCAAATACTTGATTGTTGTCGCCGAGATTTGCGCCAAATTGCCGTTGGCATATTGGAAGTTTTAGTTGTTTTTGTCAATAGGCAAAAGGCTCTGAAAAGGGTATAATTTAGTAATATGCAGCTTGGTTTGCGGTGTATGGTATATGGTTTATAATACCCACATTACCTACTTGCATACCCCATACTAAAAAATGTTAATTATTAAGAAAAAAATCAGGATAGTTTGGATAATTGCTTTAATAATAGTGATTTTAATTTTAACTTATTTAAAAATTATTCCCGGCGGAAAAATCACTTATATTAAGGAGTTTGGTAAATATAGCGATTTTATCAGCAATCTGACGCCGGCTGAGAGAATTTTAGGCAATATGATAATCGGCGATCCGGTATATTTTACTTTGCGCGTTCCCAGGCGTTTTGAAAAAGCCAGACTGACTTTAAAATTCAAAAACAACAGCGCCGAGCCGATAATTGAAGCCGGGGTTTTGATAGACAAAGAAGTTTGGAATTATGATTTAAAGCCTTTGGACAATGCTGTTTTAGATAATTTGATAACCGAATGGGAAACCGTCTGTTCCGGTGATTTGCTTTTATTGCAGAGAGAAAAAAAGTTTCAAAGCGTTGAGGAATTTTTAAAGAATCCGCCAGACTCTGAAAAAATCGCCGCCTATAATTATTCTCCTAAAATAAAATTTACTCTACCGGATTATGAGACGTCGCAACAAGAGAAAAATTTGTGCCGGCCAATCCAAGGCGCTTATCAATTCTATACATATATCAAGAATGAAGATTTGTCGTTTGATTTTTCTTTGCAGGATTTGAATGAAAATGACGATGTTGACGACGTTGATGTTTTAGCTTATTACAATGATCAAGAAATTTACAAAGACACGCTTTTTGACGACAACTCCGACAGCCGGAATTTAAAATTATTTTTGGCCAATCTGCCGGAAGGCGTCTATAAAATAAGCTTGCGCGCCAATAACGATATTATCACGCGAACTATAAAAACGCCGCAGAGCAAGATTGTTTTTATAAATAAAGTTATTTTGGCTGACGCGCCGGAAGTTTCTTGCAGCCGGAATTTATTTACAAATAGTCGCGCCTTGCAATTCCAGACGGTTTTGTCCGACAGATTGGGAGAAGTAAAAATAAATCAGGTTTTTGGCGGTGATTTTTCGGAAATAGTTGAAATAAGTGAAACTTATAAACAATTCTCTACTCAAGATATTCTGCCAAATTTTTCTGAAGTCATAATGCCTTCAGATGGAATAACTGTAACCGGAGACGGATTATTCTCATTCTCTCAAGAAACTTTCTTTGATCCGGAAATTAAAAAAGTTGATGCCAATTTTGACGCCGACCGCGAAGAAGTTGATTATATAATTGCTAAATATACGCCGCCAACGCAAGAAGGTGAATGGAAAATCGCCACGGCGGATTTTGACATTACCAACGCCTATAAAGAATTCAACAAGCATAGTTTTTTGATTTCAATTCCCGGGCTTTTGGCGGAAGACGGAGACGTGGCTGGCGTGAAGGTTGGAGAGATTAAAATAGAATTAGAAGGAACAAGTTTATTGGAGAAGATTAAAAAAATGCTAAATGATGAATGAAAAATTAAAAATTTTATTGGAAGAAATTTTTTATGCTTTAACTGTTTCCTTGGCGGTTTTTGCTGTTTTGGAATTGGCTTTTTCGAGGATGGTTTTGGCTTATATTAATTTAAATTTTTTGTTGTTAGTTTGGTTTGTTTTTGGTATAATTTTATTGGTATTTCCTTTAAATAAAGGGAATTTATAATTTTGTCAATATATGTTTAAAAAAACAACAGAAAGAGAAGAAAAAGAGAGTTTGAATAGGGTTTTTAATCCGCAGAGAATTGCAGTTATTGGCGCTTCGGACAAGCCAGACAGCGTCGGCAGCGCTTTGATGAAAAATATTTTGGGCAATAATTATCGCGGCGTTGTTTATCCAGTCAACCCGAAACGCGAAACCGTCTATGATGTTAAGGCTTATCCGGCTGTCGGGAATATTCCCGATAAAATAGATTTGGCGATTATCGCCACGCCGGCCGTTACCGTGCCGGGAATCGCGGAGGAATGCGGCCGCGCCGGAGTTGCCGGCTTGGTGATAATTTCTTCCGGTTTTGATGAAATCGGCGAAAAAGGCAAAAAAATGAGCAACGATATTTTGGTGGTCGCGCGTCGGTACGGCATAAGAATAATCGGGCCGAATTGCCTCGGATTTATCCGCCCGTCGGTTAATTTGAATGCCAGTTTTGCCGGAAAAATGGCTTTGCCCGGCCGGGTAGCCTTTATTTCCCAGTCAGGCGCGTTCGGAGCTTCTATATTGGATTGGTCAGTTGAAAATAATATCGGCTTTTCCGGGTTTTTTTCCATCGGTTCCGGTATTGATATTTCTTTCGCCGATCTGATTGATTATTTGAACAACGATCCGGAAACGGAAAGTATTGTTATTTACATGGAATCTTTGAAAAAAGCCCCGGAGTTTATAAAAGCGGCGCGCTCTTTTTCGCGCAAAAAGCCAATTGTGGTTTTAAAAGTCGGGCAAACCGAAGCCGGATCGCGGGCGGCTAAATCACACACTGGCGCGATAACCGGAAACGACGCGGTTTATGATGCGGCTTTTGCCAGCGCCGGCGTTATCCGGGTCAGCGGGGCGGCTGAGCTTTTCAACGCCGCTAAAATTTTAGCCAGACAAAATCTTCCGGCTGGCAATCGCGTGGCGGTTGTAACAAACGCCGGCGGTCCGGGAGTTATCGCGGCTGATCGTTTGTCTTTGCGCGGCGGACGTTTGGTGGAATTGTCGTCTACTACGGTCGCTAAATTAAAAACCGTTTTGCCGGCTTCCGCCTCCACGGCTAATCCAGTGGATATTTTAGGCGATGCCGATTCTTGGCGCTACGCGCAAGCGGTTGAATTGTGTTTGAATGATAAGAATGTTGACGCGGTTTTGGTTATTTTGACTCCGCAGGCAATGACTGATTCTTCCGAAGCGGCGCGGCAAATCATTTCCTTGAAGAATGAAAAAGGCAAGACAATTTTGGCTTCTTGGATTGGTGGCGGCGATGTTTCCGAAGGGCGCGCTATTTTGGAAAGCGGCGGAATTCCGGTTTGTGATTTTCCAGAAGAGGCGATTGATATTTTGATGTATCTCAACGCTTACCGCGAAAATATTAAAACAGTAAAAAAGTCGGGTAAAAAATTGCCGGGAGATTTCCGGCCAAAAACAGAAAAGAATAGAAAAATGATAGAAAACATTTTATCTTCCGGTCGAAAAACAATGACCGAGCTTGAAGCTAAAGAATTTATCGCCAATTACGGAATTCCGGCCGCCAAAAGCGGAACAGCCGTTTTCGCGGCTGAAGCCGGCAAAGTCGCCGGCAAAGTCGGTTTCCCGGCGGTAATGAAAATTTTGTCGCCGGACATAATGCACAAAACCGATGTCGGCGGAGTCAAACTGAACATAAATTCCCGAACCGAAGCCGAAAAAGCTTTTAAAGAAATAATGAAAAGCGTTAAACAAAAAGCGCCAAAAGCCAAAATAGATGGCGTGTTCATTGAAACAATGGCCAAAAAGCGCTACGAACTTTTGCTTGGCTGTAAGAAAGACGAAATTTTCGGGCCGGCGATAGTTTTCGGTCTGGGCGGAATTGCAGTGGAAATTTTTCGCGATACAGCTATTGCCTTGCCGCCGTTGGATATGTCGTCGGCCTTGAGATTGATGGAAAAAACAAAAATTTACAAATTATTAAAAGGTTACCGCGGCCAGCCGAGCGCCGATATTGAGAAGTTGCAGATTTTGCTTTGTAAATTTTCTCGCTTGATAACCGATTTTCCGGAAATCAAAGAATTGGACATTAATCCTTTTTCGGTTGATGAAAAAGGCGGCGTGGTTTTGGATGCCAAAATAGTTTTAGAATAAAAATGATCAAAAAATTCTTCAATAAAGAAATAAACAGTATCACTATTGCCGCCGTGGTTGTTGCCGGGTCTTCTTTGTTTAGCCGGCTTTTGGGGGTTTTGCGTGATTCAATTTTGGCCAGAATGGGCGCCGGGGAGACTTTGGATATTTATTATGCCGCTTTCAGGATCCCGGATTTTATTTTTAATATCGTGGTAATGGGCGCGATCACGGCCGGGCTGGTGCCGGTTTTTACCGGTTTGATCAATGACCGCAAAGACGGCAAATTGACGCTTTTCAGCGACGACAATAAAGAAGCCTGGAGTTTGATTAATAATCTTTTGAATCTTTTGCTTTTGTCTTTGGCGGTTTTATCAATAATCGGATTTATTTTTGCCGAGCCGTTGATGAAAATTTTGGCGCCCGGTTTTTCCGCCGAGGCTGTTAAGCAAACAGCGGCCTTGACGCGGATAATGTTTTTGTCGCCGATACTCTTGGGAATTTCCAGTATTTTCGGCGGAGTTCTGCAGTCATTTAAAAGATTTTTCGCTTATTCTTTAGCGCCGATTCTTTATAATTCAGGAATAATAATCGGTGCTTTGTTCTTTGTTCCGGTTTTGGGAATTTACGGTTTGGCTTGGGGCGTAGTTTTTGGTGCGGCCATGCATATGCTAATCCAGATGTCCGGTGTTTTTGTTCTTAACTATAAATACAAAGCATTTTTGGATTTGGCCGACAAGAATTTGAGAAAAATTCTTTCCATGATGGTGCCGCGCACTTTGACTTTAGCGTCAACGCAGATAAATTTAATAGCGATCACAGCGATTGCTTCGACTTTGGCCAGCGGTTCAGTAACGATTTTTAATTTTGCCAATAATTTGCAATATTTTCCGATCGGAATTTTCGGCATTTCTTTTGCGGTGGCCGCTTTTCCCGCTTTGGCGGCCGTGGCCTGGAGTAAAGAAAAAACCATTAATAATTTTTCAGCCACTTTTCGGCAAATACTTTTTTTTATCGTTCCTTCCACGGTTTTATTTTTGACTTTGCGCGCGCAATTAACTCGCTTGGTTTTAGGCTATGGCCGATTTGATTGGTCGGCGACAATCCTGACTATGAATTCTTTAGGCTACTTTGCTTTAAGTTTTTTTGCGCAAGCGACAATTCCGCTTTTAATAAGAGTTTTTTATGCGCGTCAGGATTCGCGCACGCCTTTTTTTGTCGGTTTGTCGGCGGTGGTTGTAAATATTGTTTTGTCCGTAATTTTCGGCCGGCAAATGGGCGTGGTTGGTTTGGCTTTAGCTTTTTCGATTTCCAGTATTTTGAATTTTATTTTGCTTTGGATGTTTTTGCGCCATTGTCTGGGCGGATTGGATGAAAAGAGAATTATAGTTTCGGCGGCAAAATTTTCCGCAGCTTCTTTGGCCGCCGGGCTTGCTTTGCAGCTTGTAAAAGATTGTTTGGGAAAAATCGTTGATATGGATAGGGTTTGGGGGATATTGGTTCAAGGCGGAACCGCCGCCCTGGTTGGTATCGGTGTTTATTTATTGATTTGTTATCTTTTGCGCAGCGAGGAAATGGACAGCTTCTGGCAATCTTTTAAGCGCCGATTTTTACGCCGCGCTATTGCCAACCGCCCGATTGATTTAGAACAAAACAGATAAAATTATTAATTTTAAATAGTTGACTGTTTTAACAAAATTTTTAATATAAGAAACTTAGAATACATATGAAAAACATCCGAAATTTTTGTATTATCGCCCATATAGATCATGGTAAGTCCACACTTTCCGACCGCATGCTGGAAATTACCGGCACGATCGAGAAACGCAAAATGAAAGAGCAGTTTCTGGACAGTATGGAGCTGGAGAGAGAAAGGGGAATTACCATTAAGCTAAAACCCGTGACCATGAATTGGCAGGGGCATATTTTGAATTTAATTGATACTCCTGGGCACGTGGACTTCTCTTACGAAGTGTCGCGTTCGCTCGCGGCCGTGGAGGGCGCGGTTCTTTTGGTTGATGCCACGCAAGGAATTCAAGCGCAGACTTTAGCGAATTTGTATTTGGCGATCAAAGAAGATTTGACCATTATTCCGGTTATTAACAAAATAGATCTGCCGGCGGCTGATGTTGCCGGTGTTAAGGCAGAAATTATTAGTGTTATTGGTTGTAGTGAGGATGAAATACTTACAGCCTCAGGAAAGACTGGTGAAGGCGTGGAGAAAATTTTAGAAGAAATAGTAAAAAGAATTCCAGCACCAGAGGCGAATGAGAATAAGCCGGCGCGTGCTTTGATATTCGATTCTAATTATGATGAATATAAGGGCGTAGTGGCGCATGTCCGCGTGGTTGACGGCGCTTTTGAAAAAGGAGAAAAAATAAAATTATTTGCCGCTAAAACCCAGAGTGAAGTTTTGGATATCGGAATTTTTAATCCCAGCTATAAGCCGACGGGCAGTTTGGATGCTGGTGAAGTTGGATATATCGTTACGAATTTCAAGAATGTTTCCGAATGCGGCGTTGGCGATACAATTACGACTTTAGCGGATTTTGATAAAATAAAGCCGCTAAAAGGGTATGAACAGGCCAAGCCGATGGTTTTCGCCGGTATTTTTCCGCGCGAAGGCGACGATTTTAAGGATTTGCGCGAAGCCATGGATCGTTTGAAGTTAAATGATTCTTCCTTGACTTATGAGCCGGAGCGTTCCGAGGCTTTGGGTTTTGGTTTTCGCTGCGGATTTTTGGGACTTTTGCATTTGGAAATTTTTCAAGAACGTTTGCGCCGCGAGTTTAATCTCGACCTGATCGTTACCGTTCCGAGTGTAGCTTATAAAATTTATAGACGAGGGGGTGCTGAAGAAGAAATTATACGCACGCCGCAGAAACTGCCTTCTTTGGGTGAGGTTGATCGGATTGATGAACCTTGGGTGACGATGGATATTGTTTTACCGAAAGAATATTTAGGCAAAGCCATGGAATTGGCGCAGGAAAAAAGAGGTATATATAAAAATTTGGAATATTTAGACGAGAAAAGAGCAATCGCGCATTATGAAATGCCGATGGCTTCAATTTTAACGGATTTCTATGATAAGATAAAAAGCGTCAGTTCTGGGTATGCCTCAATTAATTATGAATTTTTGGATTATCGTCCGGCTAAAGTGGTGCGTCTGGATATTTTGGTGGCTGAAGATATGATCGAGGCGCTATCCACGATTGTCTATGAGGATGATGCTTTTCGCCGCGGGCGGGAAATTGTGGAAACTTTAAAAGAATCATTGCCGCAACAAATGTTTATGGTTAAATTGCAGGCGGCGGTTGGAGGAAAAATTATCGCCGCGGAGAGGATTGCCGCCTTACGCAAAGACGTTACCGCTAAGCTTTACGGCGGCGATGTAACCCGCAAGCGCAAACTTTTAGAAAAGCAAAAAGCCGGCAAGAAAAAAATGATGCAAGCCGGAAAGGGCAGTGTAGATATTCCGCCGGAAACTTTTGTTAAAATTCTTAAAAAATAAAATATGAAACGTAAAAAAATTGTTAAAATTATTTGGATTTTAATTTCCACAATGGTTATATTCTCTATGGTTGCTTGGACTTTTGGAGCATCATTATAAATAGATGAATAAAACTTGGCAAATACATCCCAAAGCCCGCGAAGAATTTTTTCAAAAATTTCCGGAATACGGCCGGATTTTTTCGCAACTTTTATATAATCGCGACTTACGAGAAAAAGATGAAATAAACTATTTTTTAAAAGCTGAATTTGAAGATAATTTTGATCCGTTTATTTTCCGCAATATGGAAAAAGCGATTGAGATAACCGTAAAGAACATTAAAGAGCGAAAAAAAATCTGTATTTACGGCGATTATGATGCTGACGGAGTAACCGCCTCGGCTTTGTTGTATGAAATTTTGACAATTATAAAAGCTGATTGTTTTGTTTATATTCCCGATCGCGCCGGCGAAGGCTATGGAATGAATATTAAGGCTCTGGATAAAATAATAAAAAAAGACGCGGCGTTGGTGATTACGGTTGACAACGGCATCCGCAATAAAAAAGAAGTGGAGTATGCTCAAAGTTTGGGGCTTGAAGTAATCATTACCGACCACCATGAATCACCGGAAAATAATAATGATTTGCCGCCTTGCCTGATTGTTAACCCGCATTTGCGTGGAGAAAAATATCCATTTAAATATTTGGCTGGCGTGGCCGTGGCTTTTAAATTTGCCCGCTCACTTTTAGAAAGATCAACTTTGTCAGCTGATCAGAAAAAGAAAATTTTGGAAAAAGTCATGGATTTGGTGGCGATAGGCACTATCGCGGATTGCGTTTTTTTGGTTGGAGAAAACCGTCTATTGGTGAAGAAGGGGTTGGAAGTGCTAAACGCTAAAAAAAGAATCGGGCTTAAAAAATTGATTGAAAAGGCGAAAATCGACGGAAAAATTTTGGAAGCTTGGAATATCGGTTTTCAAATCGGACCGCGGCTGAACGCTTCCAGCCGGATGGGCTCGGCTAACAATGCTTTTAATCTTTTAACGACAAAAGAAAAAGAGATTGCTGAAAAAGAAGCGGAGTTTTTAGAAGAGCAGAATATCCGTCGCCAGAAAGAAACTGAGGAAATGTTTTTAAAAGTGGAAGAGCAGTATAAAAAACAGCTGGAAGAAAAAATAATTATCGGCGTCTGCCCCGACGGAGAAAAGCTTTGGAATGAGGGGGTGGTCGGCTTAGTGGCCGGGCGGCTGACGGAGAAATATCACAAACCTTGTTTGGTTATAACTAAAACCGATGAAGGTTTTAAAGGGTCGGGGCGATCTATCGATGAGTTTGATTTGTTTTCCGCGATTGAGGAGTGTTCTAATTTTCTTTATAAGCGCGGCGGACATAAAATGGCCTGCGGATTTTCTTTACCGGCTTCTAAACTGAAAGATTTTTCCAAAAAAATGCGGGATATCGCGCGGCGGGAACTGAAAAATTCCAATTTGGAAGCCAAAATAGAAATAGATGTCGAGATGGATTTTAAAGAAATAACGCGCGGTTTGGTGCGTGAGATAGCGAAGTTGTCTCCTTTTGGCTTGGGGAATCCGCAACCGAAATTTTTAAGCCGAGGAATTTTAATAAAAGATATTATTCATATGGGAATTGAAAATCAGCATCTTAAATTTCGTTTCGGCAATTGTTCTTCTCGCGCTGATTTTTACGGGCTGGGCTTTAATCGTGCCGCCGAATGGGGCGATTTAAAGATTGGCGATAGAGTTGATCTTGTTTATTATTTGGAAGAAAATGAATTTAACGGGAAAATTAGTTTGCAATTAAAAATTTGCGATATAAAATTATCACAATAGATTTTTTATGAAATATGAAAAATTGATAATAAATACCGATGGCGGCGCGCGCGGCAATCCCGGACCGGCGGGGATCGGAGCGGTTTTGAAAAATGAAGCCGGAGAGGTGATCGCGAAAATTTCCGAATATATCGGAGAAGCAACCAACAATCAAGCCGAATACGGAGCGGTGATTGCGGCCATAGAAAAAGCTAAGGAATTGGGCGCCGAAGAGTTGGAATTTGTTCTGGACAGCGAATTAGTTGTCAAACAAATGAATCGAGAATATAAGGTTAAAGATAAGGATTTGGCGTTGCTGTTTATGAAAATTTATAATGCCGGCCAGGGATTTAAAAAATTAACCTTCCGCCATGTCCGGCGCGAGTTCAACAAAGAAGCCGATGCTTTAGTAAATAAAGCTATTGATAATTCAATCTTTAAATAGACGATTATTCGGGAAGATTTTTTAAAAAACAGGATTTTTCAATCCCGTTTTTTGTTTTAGGCCATTAGTTTGTATTTCTCAACGTTTCCGTCGGCGATTTTTTGTAAGAGTTCTATTTCTTTTATTCCGGCTTCACTTTTGAAAAGATGCTTAAAGCGGGCTTGCGGTTTTAGGTATTCTTCCACGCTGATTTTTTCTTTTATTTTTGAAGCGTTAATAAGCTGGCCGTTTTCAAATTCCAAGAGAGGATAAAGTCCGGTTTGGACTGCCAATTTCCCAAGCTTGATGGCCGAATCGGTGGCCACGCCCCAGCCGGGGATGCAAGGAGACATTATTTGGATATATGACGGGCCGCCGATTTCCAGGGCGCGCTTGACTTTGCGGGTGATGTCTTCCGGGTAGCCGGCAGTTGATTGGGCGACATATTTCAAGCCATGCGCCAAGGCGATGGCAATCATATCTTTTTTTCTTTGCGCCGAGCCGACAGACGCGGAACCGGCCGGAGTAGTGGCGGTGGAAGCGCCGGGTTGTGTGGCTCCGGAAGCCTGGTAGCCGGTGTTGGAATAAATTTCAGTATCGTAGCAGATGTAGAGAAAATCATCGCCGCGTTCCCAAGCTCCGGAAACCAATCCGATACCGATGTCAAAAGTTGATCCGTCGCCGCCTTGCGCGACAACGTTGATTTTTTGTCGGCTGCCATTTGATTTTTTATTTTTGTAATCCAAAGCGGCTCGTATACCGGAAGCTAAGGCTGAAGGATTTTCAAAAATGGAATGTATCCAAGGAATTTTCCAGGAAGATTCCGGGTAAGGAGTTGTGGTTACTTCCAGACAGCCGGTAGCGTTGGCGATTATAGTATCGGGGCCGTAGCCGCGGGAAGCGGCCATGGCGGCGATTATTTGGCCGCAACCGGCGCAAGCCCGATGGCCCGGGGCAATTAAAACTTCGCCGAGTTTTGGTTTGGTTTCTATTTTCATAATTATTTATCTAATATTATTGTCTTGGACAAGCAGTAGTGCTTATGTGAATATGATCTCCTTCATTTAAAACATATCCTATGCCACACTCAGATTTATATTGGTTGGCTATTTTTTCTATACTATCTTTATCTCCGACTAAATCAATTGCGAATGATTTTTCTTGTCCGCTTATTCCTCCTCCATAGTGACAAGAATTTTCTGAATGATAGCAACATGTTTTAGAATCAGAATTATTGTTTTGACATTGCCCTGGGTAATTTGTTGTGCAGTAGTCCCAATTATTAGTTAAAAGATGATTATCGCTTATTGAAGATATTTTTACACTAATACCAACCAATCTTTTCCCAAAACAATCTATGGCATTTATTAATGACTCGTCAGCATCTTTTTTTTGTTGGCAGACATTACCTTGGCAAGAAAGATTATAAAATGAGTGTAGCTGACAGCAACAGATATTAGAAGATGTGTATCCCGTTGATCCGCATTTTTTTATAGCCTCATCCCCCGTAAAAGATGTGTTGTCGCCGGAACAAGATGTTAGAATGGATTGCCAAGAACAATTTGCATCAGAATCTTTATTGTATTCACAGCAACATTTATAATTAGTAGAATTAGTTGAAGAAGGTTTTGCTGTTGTGCAATTTTCATCAGATGATAAGACAGAATTAAAACTGTTACATGTTTCTTCTTGCGCTATTGAAAAAGCCTCGGAAGTTTGTGTTTTTTCTTCTTTCCAGTTGCAAGCCCCCATATTACTATATTTTTCGGTAGTGTCCGCTTTCCCGTTCGGTTCTTTGATATCGGTTATTTTTAATTCAGTCAAATCAGGATTAACTATGTTTAATATTAAATAAGAAGTCATAACCAAAACCAGCCCGGAAAGCGCGGCGAAAATCATTTCCTTGGCCTCGCTGATTGATGAAGCGTTGCCGCCGGCTAATATCCAGCGGAAACCGCCCACCATCAGCATTATCGCCGCCAATATTCCGACAATACCTATGGCATAATTGTAAATAGCTTCAATATATCTGACTATCGGTTCGGTGGTATCCCCGAATTCGATAGTGTCGCCAAGGCCAGGTATTGAAACCTGCATTTCGTAGGTCGTTTGTTTTTTTTCCGCCGCTCGCGCCATTTCCGGAGACTGGAAAGCCAAGCTTAGACTAAGAGTCTGGATAATTGCCACAACCGCAAAAGAATAAGCCAAAATTCCGGGAAAAGAAAAAAACTTTTTTTTATTTTTCTTTTTTTTAAAAGGTTTGATGGAAAACATATGGTAATAAATTTAATTTTTGATTCCCTTTTTTAAACGCCACTTACTTAAGTATTTTTTTGATCATTTCTTTGGTGATATCTTTTCCCCCCAATCCTTCTATTATGCTTTTAACAGCGATATTTATTTTGCCGCATAGGGATGATTTTATTTCTGTTTCCAAAATCCCTTTTGCGCCCAAAGAAATGGATTTTTCCAAAGTAATTATTTTTTTTGCCCCTGTTTTTTTTATTATTGACAGGATTTCTTCGTCCGGGAACGGTCTGAAAGTTCTTATTTTTATAACACCGACTTTGATGTGCGAGGACGCTGATTTTTCATTTTCTTCATCAACCGCATCTTTGATTGTTCCAATGACAGAGCCTATAGAGATGATTATAATTTTTACTTTGGCCGGACCGTAATATTCGACCAGGCCGTTATTCATAGCTAATAATTGGTAGTCGGCGTTTTTGTCGAAGATTTTTTTAAGCTTAAACCATTCTGATTTGATTAATTTTTTGGAATTGATGATTTTTTTGTGCAATTTCAGGCGCATTTCCTGGTAATCAGCCGGGGTAACCAGTGGTCCGAGAGTTCGCGGATTATCTATATCAAGGTATGAATTTTTTTTCGGGTTATAATCAGGGAGAAATTTTTTTATTTCTTTTTCTTCGGGAATGTAGACCTCTCCATAGGAGTGAGTCAGAACAAATCCATCAACATTGACAAAAGCGGGGATGGAAATTTCTTCCGCAATTTTATAAGCGAGAATATGCTGGTAAACAGCCTCTTGGTGGTCTTCGGCAAAGAAGGACAGCCAGCCGGCGTCGCGTACGGACATTATATCTTGCTGGTCGTTCCAGATGTTAATCGGCGCCCCTACGGCGCGGTTGGCGCAAGTTATCACAACAGGTAATTGCAGTCCGCCAATATTGTAAACAACCTCCGCCATTAAAAGAAGACCTTGCGAACTGGTGGAGGTATAAGTTCTGACGCCGGAAGCAGAGGCGCCCAAAACAATGGAGGCGGCGGCGAATTCACTTTCGGCGCGTAAAAGCTCGTAATCAGCTTCGCCCGCAGCTTTGAATTTTGCCAAATCTTCCACGATGTGAGTTTGCGGCGTTATCGGATAAGCGGAAACAACCGCCGGCTTGATGTTTTTGACGGTTAGAGCAATGGCGCGAGAGCCTTCTAAAATTTGAGGTTTATTTTTAGACATGTTTAAAATTTTAAATTATCAGTTTACCTGCCTGCCCGGTAGGCAGGTAATTTTCAAATAATTTTCAATGATTTAACTTTAAAGCTGGCATTAAAATTAAAATTGTCGGTTTTTTGTAGTTTTTTTGAAAATTTTAAAATTGGATTATTATTTGTGAATTGAAAATTACTTTTTTTCCACTTCCATTTTTATCGCCTTAACTGGGCATTCGGCGGCGCACAACCCGCAGCCCTTGCAATAATCGTAGTTAGTTTCCGGTTTGTTTTTTCCCTCGGCATTCGCTTTCATTTTTATACAGTTTTCCGGACAAACTAAGGCGCAACGACCGCAACCGATGCAAGTTTTTAAATCAGTCTTCGGAATAAAAGTTCTCCAGTCGCCGGTTTTATTATTTGTGGTTGAGCCTGGGGCGGCGGTTATATCTTTTGGCATTTTATTTTGAGATTACTTATTATATATTTTTTCAATTGCGGCGATGTTTTTATTGATTATTTCTTCTCCTTTTTCTTTGAATTTGATTTTAATCGCTTTTTCCAAACCTGTTAAGCTTATGGCGTGCTCGGTTTTGGCCAAGAGACCGAGAATAACGGTGTTGGCTAAATTTTTTCCGAATATTTCCAGGGCGATCGCCGAAGCGTCGGCTATAAAAATATTTTTTTTCGGGATAGGTTTTTTCCCCGGTCCGTAAGTTAGTTTTAAATCTTCCGGCGCTTTTGAAGTATTAACGACGATTATTACGTTTTTTCCGCAATCAGCCGCCAAATTCATAGTTAATAATGTTGAGTCTAAAATAATTAAAATGTTCGGGTGATAAATTTGTTCTCGATTGCGTATTGGTTTTTCATCTATGCGGGCGAAAGCCTGGATCGGTGCGCCGGTTCTTTCAACGCCGAAAGACGGGAAAGCTTGCGCCTGCTTGCCGTCTTCATAAGCGGCGATGGCGATAAGTTCGGCGGCAGTAACCACTCCTTGCCCGCCACGACCGTGAATTCTTATTTGGATCATATTTATTGATTAAATTTTTCTATTATTTCTTTCCAAGTTTCCAGAGAAATGTCGCCAGCGACTTTATAGCCGTTAACGAAGAAAGTCGGAGTTCCCGATACCTCTATTTTTTTTGCTTCATTACTATCGGCGGTTATCTGATTTTTATAATATTCTCCG
Organism: uncultured Gammaproteobacteria bacterium; assembly: GCA_964486475.1. Classification (GTDB taxonomy): domain Bacteria; phylum Patescibacteriota; class Patescibacteriia; order Patescibacteriales; family WJLG01; genus JBAZHE01. Next base: position 41,413 of record CAZALZ010000004.1, read on the forward strand.
TTATAACATCTTTGAAAGCGTTCCATGTCGGTTCCGACCGTGGCAACTTTTTCAAAAAGATTTTCTTCGGATAAATTTTCTTGTTCGGCAAAAAGCTTATCGTGGATCGGCCAAAACAACCCTTGCTCGCCGGCGCAACGCGCGGTTAAGGCGAGAGCGTAAGAGTTTTCATGTCCCATAAAATCTTTAAAAACTATTTTTATTTTTTTAGGGTAAAGATCGCGCAATTTTTCCAGAGTGGAAACTGAATTTTTACAGGCAGAACAAGAAAAATCGCAAAACTCAATAATTGTAATGTCCGGCCGGCCTGATCCGATCCAGAAATTTTCTTTAATGGAAATTTCATATCTTTTAGCGTTTTTGCTGATTTTATCGGGAGTTTCGGTAAAATGAACGATTATGGTGCAAAACAGCATTACAACAAAAATTAAAAGCGCCGCTATTTTTTTAAGGTTGTGTTTTTCCGTTGTCGGTTCGCCCATAAAAAGATATAATATATAATGATTGTATTATATCAAAATTTTCCAAATATGAAAAACAATTTAAATGATTGGGAAAAAAGGGCGGAAAAAAAGGCGGCGGCTCGGCTTAAAAAAGGAAAGCCCAAAATGCTGGTTTCCGGCGCCAGCGTTAAAAAATTGGAAAAAATTATAAAAAACAAGATATGATTTTAAAATTTTAAATTGAAATTTATATTTTATGAAGATTTTTTCTTGGAATGTCAACGGGGTGCGGGCGATTGTCAGAAAAGGTTTTGTAGATTTTTTAAAAAAAGAAAAACCGGATATTTTATGTTTGCAAGAGATTAAAATCAGCGCCTCTTCCAGAGAAAAGGAAAAGTTTGATTTTTTCGGCTATCGGGAATTTTGGCATAGCGCTGAAAGGCCCGGCTATTCCGGGACGATGATTATAGTTAAAGACGGTATAAAAATTTTAGGAGAGGAAAAATTTTCTAACGACCCGGAAGGCCGAGTACAGGTCTTGGAGTTTTCCGAATTTTATTTGGCCAATGTTTATTTTCCTAACGCCAATCAGGAATTGTCGCGTCTGGATTTTAAAATAAAATTTAATAATCGCCTGTTGAAATTTTTTAAAAAATTAGAAAAGAAAAAACCCCTGGTAATTTGCGGCGATTATAATGTCGCGCACGAAGCCGTTGATCTTTTTCATCCTAAAGAAAATGAAGGCGGCGCGGGATATACGGTTGAAGAGCGCACTTGGATGACGAAATTTTTAACAGCGGGTTTTATCGATACTTTTCGTAAAATGAATCCGAAAAAAGTTCAGTATTCTTGGTGGAGCTTCCGATCGGCGGCCAGAGAAAAAAATGTCGGCTGGCGGATTGATTATTTCTGTGTTTCCGCTAAAATTTTTTCAAAAGTGAAAAAGTCTTTTATCAGAGATGATGTTATGGGCTCGGATCATTGCCCGATAGGAATAGAAATAGACGCTTTTTAATTTTTTATTAGTTGCCGTTTTTTTTATCTTGCCGCGGAGAAAATTTTAATTTTTGTTAATTTTAAAAATTGCCGAAAAGCTTTTTTTCTGCTATAATTTTTTTATGTTTAAGAAAAAATTTCGGAAGAAAATCAATTTTTTAGAGGGGCATGAAAGATTGGAAAATCTGCTTGAACACTTGCCGTTGCACAAGAAGAAGAGAAAGAATTATTTTTTGCTTTTTCTGCGTTATTTTTCGTATTTTTTAATTTTTGCTCTTTTTTCGGCAATTTTAATCGGCGGAGTTTTGATATATAAAGGCAAGGATTTTTATGATTTGGCCGTTTCTGGAAAAATTAATCTGCAAAATTCGCTGGAAGCCGCCCAGGAACAAGATTTTTACTCAATGTCCGATTCGGCCAATGAAGCTTTGGAAGATTTCGGATATTTGCTTATAAGTTTGGATTCCATCCGCGACTCTTTTTTGATAGGTAAAACCGGTTTAGCTAAGAAAGAATTGGAGGAAATTAATTATATTTTTAAAGCCGCCGAGACATCCAGCCGTTCCTTAGCTATGGCCGCCAATCTCGGGCAGAAATTCAATAATATAATTTCCGGGCGCCTGGGGACTAATTTTTCGGAATTTTCCGCAGATGAGAAAGAGCGTCTTTTGCAGTTTATTTACGAGTCCGGACCGGAAATAAACGGATTGAAAGCTAATTTGGATTTAGCTTTGTTGAGTTTGGAAAACGTTTCCGGTTCCGGATTGCTATCACCTTTAAAATTTCAAATCGAAGATGCGCGAGAAAGAATCGGCAAGGCCGCCGAACTTTTGGATAAAGCGTACTTAGCTTCACAATTGGCGCCGGAAATTTTCGGGTATCCAGACAATTCTGTTTTTTTAGTTTTATTTCAAAATAGCGATGAATTGCGTCCGACCGGCGGCTTTTTGGGAACTTACGGAATTTTAGAAATAAAAAACGGCGACATAATCCGTTTTGATACGCACGATATTTATCATATGGATATGCCGCTGGAAGGGAATGATGATTTTAAGATTGTTCCACCAGAACCGTTAAGCAAATATCTTAATAAAAACTGGTATATGCGTGATTCCAACTGGTCGCCTGATTGGCCGGAATCGGCTGAACAGATTTTGTGGTTTTATTACAAAGAAGATTTTCTTTTGCCGGAAAAGAATAAAATTAATGATTTTACCGGAAAGTTTGACGGGGTTTTTGCTATTACGCCGAACTTAGTTACTTCTTTTTTGGAATTAACCGGACCCTTGACAGTCGGCGGAGAAACTTATTCCGCTGATAATTTTACTGAACTTTTAGAATATAAAGTTGAGCAAGATTATGCTAATCAGAATATTCCGTCTTGGGAGCGCAAAGAAGTTATCGGAGATATTTTAGAAGAAATTAAAATTAAATTATTTAATTTGTCTTATAATAAATGGCTTTATTTTTTTGAAAAAGTAAGCGGCAGTTTGGAGAAAAAAGATTTACTCCTTTATTTTAAGAACCCATCTTTGGAAGATTTGGCCAAAAAGCTTGGTGCGGCCGGGGAAGTGAAAACCGTTGACGGCGATTATTTAATGGTTGTTGATGACAATTTGGCGGCCTTGAAGACTGATGCGGCTATGAGCCGAAACTTGGGATATTCCATAGAAAGAAGAGAGGGCGGTTTATATGCTAATTTAAAAATAGAATATCAGCATAACGGTCGGCGCGATTGGCGGACGGATGATTATAAAAGTTATACAAGAATTTATGCGCCTTACGGCAGTCGCTTGATTTCTTCGTCCGGCTTTTCTTATGAGGGCGCTAAAACAAGCGAAGATTTGAGCAAGACCGTTTTTGAAGGCTTTATTATCGTCCCGGTCGGAAAAACAGTTATTTTGAATTTAGAGTACAAATTACCGTTAAATTTAGCGGATAATTACACCCAGGGCCGCTATAATCTATATTTGCAGAAACAACCTGGTAAAAAAGTGGAAAATGTCAAGGTTGACTTAAAAACCATATCTGGGATAGAATCATATGACCCGGTCTCTGGCGTTGAAATTATCGACAATAAAATAATTTGGTCTTCTGATTTAGAAATAGATAAAGAATTCAGCTTAATTTTTAATTAAAACAAAATAAGTGTTTATAAAATCTCTTGGGATAGATTTGGGGACGACTTCGACTTTGGTCTATCTGCCTAAAAAAGGAATAGTGGTTAATGAACCTTCGGTGGTGGCGGTTTCTGTAGATGATCGCAAGATTTTAGCCGTGGGGAACGAAGCTAAGGAAATGCTCGGACGCACTCCCGATAATATTATTGCCGTCAAGCCGTTGAAGGATGGCGTGATAGCCGACTATCGCATAACCGAATCAATGCTGCGTTATTTTATAAATAAAGCTTTGGGAAGTTTAAGAATTTTTCGTCCGGAAGTAATGGTCGCCGTTCCGGCCGGAATTTCTTCCACCGAGCGCCGTGCGGTTATAGAAGCGACAATCTCCGCCGGCGCGAAAGCCGCCTATATTATAAAAGAGCCGATTGCCGCGGCGATTGGCGCGGAAATTCCCATTGGATCATCTTCCGGGCATATGATTGTTGATATCGGCGGCGGGACGGCGGAAATGGCAGTGATTTCTCTAGGCGGAATTGTTTCTGTAAATTCTGTTAAGGTTGGAGGCAATAAATTTGATGTCGCGATTATTGAACATATCCGCAGAAAATATAATTTGTCGATCGGCGAACGTACGGCGGAAGAAGTTAAGATTCACGTCGGCTCCGCGCTTTATTTGAAAAATAAATTGACTTTGGATATTCGCGGCCGCGATGTTGTCAGCGGCTTACCTCGCAGTATTAGTGTTCTTTCGGACGATGTAACCGAAGCCATTCAGACCGAGCTGGAGGCGATTATCGTAGCCATTAAGAAAACTCTCAATGAAACTTCTCCGGAATTAGCCGCCGATATTATGGATAAAGGCATAGTTATGACCGGAGGCAGTTCCCAGTTGCGCAATATCGATCAACTTGTTTCTCGCGCTATCGGAGTTCCGGTTTTTGTGGCTGACGATTCTGTTCTCTGCGTAGCTCGCGGAACAGGAATTGCTTTGGATAATTTGGATTCTTATAAAAGATCTATTTTGGCGACAAAATAATCAAGATATTTATGATTATAGCGATTGATGCTTCCCGCGCCAACCGCCCGCACAAAAGCGGCACAGAGTGGTATTCGTATTATTTAATAAAAGAATTAGCGCGGTTAGACGCGAAAAATCAATATATTTTATACACGGACAAGCCGCTGTCCGGCGGTTTGTCCGATTTGGATAATTTTAATTTGAGCATTGAGGATGTTTCCTTGCCGCCGGTTTTTGATAAGAAAGGCTACCAAATAATTAAAAGTCCTCATGGCAATTTTCGCGGCAAAATTTTAAATTGGCCGTTTTTTTGTTTTTGGACTTTAATCAGATTTTCTTTACAGATGTTTATAGACCATCCCGATGTTCTATTTATCCCGGCTCATGCCTTGCCTTTGTGGCGATCCGGCAAAGTCGTCAATACGGTGCATGATGTCGCCTTTCGCAATCATCAGGCGGATTATGTTTATGAACGCCGGAATCTCGGTCCGAGCCGAAATCGCCTTTTAAGGAGAATCGTTAATTTTGCTGTCAAAATAATAACTTTAGGGCGTTTTCAAGCTGACTCCCTTGATTATTTAAATTGGTCAACTCAATATTCTTTAAAAAAATCAGATTTAATTTTAACAGTTTCCAAATACGCTAAAAAAGAAATAATCGCGCACTATCCTTGGTGCGATTCTTCTAAAATAAAAGTTGTTTACAATGGCTATAATCAAGAAATTTATCATAAGCAGGATGATAAAAAAAAGATTTCTGAAATTTTGAATAAATACGGATTATCAACCCCGTACATTCTCTATGTTGGCCGGCTTGAAAGAAAAAAAAATACTCCGGCTTTAATCGAAGCTTTTGCCAAGCTAAAGCAGCGCCGCCCGGACTTGGAGATTAGATTGGTTTTAGTCGGTGATGCCAGCTTCGGTTATAATGAAGTTCGCTGTTTAATTGATCAACATAAATTGTCGCGGGACGTGGTTTTGGCCGGCTGGATAAGGGAGGCTGATATGCCTTATATTTTCGCCGGCGCGGAAATTTATGTTTTACCGTCGCGTCATGAAGGTTTCGGCATAACAATTATGCAAGCTTTGGCGACCGGTATTCCGGTAGCGGCTTCTGATATGGAAGTTTTGCGGGAAGTGGCCGGGGACGCGGCTTTGTTTTTTAGTCCCAACGATAAAAACCAAATATCTTTAATTTTGGAAGAATTGCTGACCAATAAGGATTTGCGCGAGAAAAATATTATTAAAGGGTTGGAAAGGGCGAAGAATTTCAGCTGGAAGAAATGCGCCGGTGAAACCTTAAAAGAATTAGAGAGGATAGCTGCTCCTGAAAAGCAGAAGATTGGAAAATAAAAATAAGAACAACAGCTCTTTAGGCTGTTTTTTATTTGGCAAGATTATTTATCATGTGATATAATAAATTATTATGAATAAGAAAATATCGGTTTTTTTAGTCTTTTTTTTCTACTTGAATCTATTATTGGCAACTATTCCGGGACAAAAGGTTTTAGCCGCGGCAGAAGATCATAATAGCCTTTTGGTTAAATTTAAAGACGAAAGCTTCCCGACAGTCATAAATATTCCCGACAGTGAAAATGCTGGAGATTTTTTAGCGTCGTATAGAGACAAAAAAAATGTTGAATACGCCGAATTTAATTTTTCCTATAGCGCTTCAGTCATACCCAATGATAAATTTTATAAAGATCAATGGTATTTGGAGAAAATTAAAGCTCCTTATGCCTGGGAAAAAGTCAGCAAGTCTCCCAATGTTGTTGTGGCGGTCGTTGATTCTGGAATCCAAATCAAACATCCTGATCTTTATCCTAATGTTTGGATTAATCAAGATGAAATACCGGACAATAAAATTGATGATGATAAAAACGGTTTTATTGATGATTATAACGGCTGGGATTTTGTCGGCGGATCTCCTGATCCTTCTCCGAAGTTTGAAGAAGGTTATACCGAAGCGGGGATAATGCATGGGACTATAGTGGCCGGGATAATCGCCGCCGCCGGCAACAATAATTCCGGAGTTTCCGGAATAACTTGGAAAGCGCAAATTATGCCACTTAGAGTTTTAAATGACAAAGGCGAAGGCAGAACTAGCGAGGTAATTCGGGCTATTGATTATGCTATTGCCAACGGCGCCGATATAATAAATTTCAGCTTCGTCGGGTTGGATTACAGTCAAGGGCTATATGAAGCTATTGTTAGAGCTCATGAAGCCGGCTTGTTAATGGTCGCCGCGGCTGGTAACGAAAAATCAGTCGGGCAGGGTAATGATTTAGATGAAAATCCCATGTATCCGGCTTGTGATGATGGTGAAGATAATATGGTTATCGGAGTGGCCGCAACCGATTCTGTCGATCAAAAAGCTGATTTTTCCAGTTACGGGACGCGTTGCGTGGATATTGCCGCTCCGGGGGTAAGTTTTTACAGCACAGTTACTTTTGCCCCGACTAAGAAAATAAATGGCAGTTTTTTTGATCAATATTTTAACGGTTATTGGTCGGGGACTTCTATGGCTACGCCGGTGGTTTCCGGATCTTTGGCCTTGATTCAAGCGGCTAATCCGTCTTTTTTCGGAAAGGAATCGCAAGAAGTTCTTTTAGCTGCGGCCGACAATATAGAAAAATTAAATCCTGAATATTCCGGCAAACTGGGCCGCGGGCGGGTTAATGTTTATAGCGCCGTCGTTTTAGCTGAAAAAATAATGAAGGAAAAAGTGGAGAACATTATTGTTTCCCCGGCTTCTTCCGCCGCACAGATTTATGTTAAAGGAACGGATATGGGCGGGAATGTTTTAAAGGAATTTAATGTTTATGATAGTAATATTAAAAGCGGAATGAAAATAGCCGCTGGAACTTTTGATAATGATATAAAAGACAGCTTGGTTTCCGGTTCCGGCGCCGGACAGCCTCCGGAAGTTATGGTTTTTTCTTTGGCTGGCGAGTTAAATGAAAAATTTTTCGCTTATGACAAAAATTTCCGCGGCGGAGTTAATGTCGCCGCCGGCGATATCGATGGCGACGGAGTAGATGAAATAATTACCGGAGCGGGGAATGGCGGCGGTCCGCAAGTTAGAATTTTTGACGCTTCGGGGAAAGTCAAAGGCCAGTTTTTCGCTTATGACAAAAATTTCCGCGGCGGAGTTAATGTCGCCGCCGGCGATA